>NZ_MEFH01000011.1:0-120056 GCF_001725095.1 Sphingopyxis sp. SCN 67-31
GATTTTGCCCATGGCTTCGTCGAAAAGTCTTGAAATATATTCATATTCCTACGCCTTTCCTCCTCGCCCTGAGCAAAATCGCTTCAAACCTCGAACGCGGAATTAATGGGTCCTGACCCTAAAGCCACAAAAGCCCCGCATGCATGCATCGAAATTGTGTCCTTTGTGGCTTTACACTCTGATGACATTGAATTGACCCACTTCGTCATTGCGACCCCGGACCTGATCCGGGGGAAGCAATCCAGAGCGGTTTACATGAGCTCTGGATTGCCGCGCGGCTTCGCCGCTCGCAATGACGATTCCAACTCATGTCGTTATGGGCCAAGCGATCGTTTCGCAACAAACCGGAAGGCGCATGGGAACCGACGATGGCAAAGAGCCGAAACGCGGGTCTGGCACGGTGGAATAATGCAGGAAAGCGCTTTCGGGCGCGTCTTTCGGGTGCTGCCGCCTAGCCATCGCGTCTCTCAATCGCTACATGAACGGGATGAACCGCGCCAAGAGATCCGACGACTGGGGTTTCCCCCGCTGGCGCGCCTATGGTGCGTCGCGCGAGGCCCAGAAGGTGCGGATCTGCGACCGCTACGGTTGCGAGGAACCCGGCAACTGTCCTGCGCCCAAGTCGCCGAACAGCCCCGACCGCTGGTATTTCTGCGAGGCGCACGCCGCCGAATATAATCGCGGCTGGGACTATTTCGCCGGGCTGAGCGCCGAGGAGGCGGCCGAGCGCGCCGCCGACGAGGCGCGCGGCGCGCGCAGCTATGCCCGCGCGCAGCATTATGGCTGGGGCGGCCCCGGCGACGGCAGCCGCAGCGCCGACGAGATGCGCGCGCTCGAAGTGCTGGGGCTCGACCCCGACGCCGATTTCGAGGCGACGAAGAAGGCGTGGCGCGGTTTGGCGAAGGAATGTCACCCCGACGTCAGGCCGGGCGACGAGGAAGCGGCGAAGCGCTTCGCGGCTGGGCAGGCGGCGTTCGAGGTTCTGAAGCAGGCCGAGGAACGCAAGAGCTGGAAACCGGCGTAGCGGCGCTGTTGGGCGTCGTTTTGGATTGAAGCACCCCGTCATTGCGAGGAGCGCAGCGACGAAGCAATCTCCAGCTATCGGCATCGCAGAACGATAGCTGGAGATTGCTTCGCTGCGCTCGCAATGACGAAGCTAAACAACGCCAGCCGGCACCGCCCCGGAAATATCGGGGCGGGCAGCGCCCACCCCGCGTGTCTTACAGGCCGTCGAGGCCCTTGCTGACCAGTACGTTCACCGCGACGCGGCGGTTCTGCGCCTTGCCTTCGATGGTGTCGTTGCTGGCCGCCGGGTCCGCTTCCGCCATCCCGGTGGGGGTCAGCATGCGATAGGGTTTCCAGCCGCAGGCCTGCTGAAGATGATTGACGACGCGGCCCGCCCGCTTTTCGCTGAGCTGCTGGTTGAACTCCTGGCTTCCCGTCGAATCGGTGTAGCCGACGACGAGCAGCAGCGCGTTGTCCATCCCCTCGGCCTGGCTGGCCGTGGCGCACAGCTCGGCCTTCGCCTGTTCGGACAGCACGGCCTTGCCGACGTCGAAGTTCACGTTGGTCGTGCCCTTGACATTATACTGGTCGATGTCGCCCATGCGGCCGCGCAGCGCCTCCGTCGCCGCCGTCTGTTCGGCGAAGCGCTGGTCGGTGCCGGTGCGGATCATCGACGCGGTCCTGAGGTCCTTGTTCTTGAGGTCGACCTCGCTCGCCACCAGGCCGCCGTCCCACTGCAGCGTCTCCACCGTCACCGGCAGCCCGTTGAGCAGCGAATCGGCGGCGAGCTTGTTGCGGTTGAGGCCCAAGAAGCCCCCCTTGGACTTGATCCGGGTGTTGTCGGTGATCGCGATGACCGTGTTGGCACCGTCGGCGGTCGTGACCTGCATCCGGTTGCCGCTGCGCGCGGAGATGATGCCCTCGATCTCCGGCCCCTTGGTCATCTCCGCCTCGGTCGGCAGCGTGCCATAGACGGTCGTCATGACGTCGCCCTCGGACGCGTCCTGCGGCTGCGCTGCCAGGCCGACCGTCGCCGGTGCGGCCAGCATGGCGAGCAGCAACGCTATTCGGGAATTTCTGGAAACGGCACCCATGATATCACTCCTTCAATGAGCCGCCCCCGCGTTCAGGTCGCCCTTTCCGGCACCTGCGGAGTCCCTGCAAGAGCGCGCGATTGCTTGCGCCGGTAATTGGAGTGCATTGTGCGGCGAACCGATGGCGAACGGTGTTTGCGGCGTCCTTTCGCGCGTTTCGGGCCTATGCCGACGGCGCGTCGCTAGTCATAGACGCAGGCATCGAGCCCGTCGCGCGCGACGACGCCGATGCGGGCGCGGATCATGTTGCCGTACCGGCGCGTGAAGCCCGACGGGCTGATCGCCTCGCGCTTCTTGGGCAGCGGCAGGATCGCGGCGATGCGCGCCGCTTCGGCGGGCGTCAGCCGGCTCGCGCCATGCTTGAAATAGCGCTGCGCCCCCGCCTCGACGCCATAGGTGCCGATGCCGGTCTCGGCGATGTTGAGATAGACCTCCATGATCCGCCGCTTGCCCCAGATCTTTTCGATCAGGAAGGTGAACCACACCTCCGGCACCTTGCGCAGATAGCGCGTCCAGCCGCTGCCCTGCCACAGGAAGGCGTTTTTCGCCGTCTGCTGGCTGATCGTCGATCCGCCGCGGATTCGCTTGCCCTGCGCGTTGCGCTCGATCGCCTGCTCGATCGCGGCGCGGTCGAAGCCGTTGTGACTGCAATATTTGCCGTCCTCGGCGGCGATCGCGGCGCGGACCATGGTGCGGTCGATCCGCGACAGGCTGGTCCAGTCCTTGGTGATGCCGTTGCGGTCCGCGAGCATGGTGAAGGTCACCGGCGGCGGCACGACGGCATAGAGGAGCACCCAGAGGACGGAGAAGAGCAGGGCGCCGACCAGAATCTTGAGCGCGGTCCCGAAGAACCGCCCCATGGTGGATTTCGCCCGCGTCCCGCTTTTCCTCGCCATCGAAGCGGCCTAGTCGAGTGCGATGCAAAGGAAAAGTCCCGATCGCATGTGTCGATTCGCCATGCTGCCGCCCGCGTTTGTCCTGATCGCCCTGTTAGCGACAGTCGCCCCGGCGGCGGCGCAGGAACCGCGTGCGCTGTGCCCCGACCGGCCGGGGCTCGGCACCCCCGCCTGCACCGTGGAGGCGGGGTCCATGGTATTCGAACTCGGTATCGGCGACTGGACGCGCGAGCGCGACGGCACGCTGCACACCGACACGGTGACCGCGGGGGAGGCGTTGCTGCGCGTCGGCCTGACGCCTTCGACCGAGGTGCAGGTCGGCTGGACCGCGCTCGGCCGTGTGCGCGAGCGCGATACGGTTGCGGGGACCGCGGCCGGCCGGACCGGGACGGGGGACGTGACGCTGGCGCTGCGCCGCAACCTGCGCAACCCCGACGGCTCGGGATTTTCGCTGGCGGTCATGCCCTATGCGAGCCTGCCGGTCGGCGGCCGCGCGCTTGGCGCCGGCGACTGGGGCGCGGGCCTGCTGATCCCGGCGAGCGTCGATGCGGGGGCGGTTTCGCTCAGCCTGACGCCGCATGTCGACGCGGCGGTCGACGCCAACGGCGACGGCCGCCATCTCGCCTATGGCACGGTGGCCGGGGCGGGTTTCGCGGCTTCGGACGCGATATCGATCGCGGCCGAACTCTCCTTCGTGCGCGACCGCGATCCTGCCGGGCACGACAGCGAATGGCTCGCCGGTCTGTCGGCCGGATGGCAGCCGGACGACGACAGCCAATGGGACATCGGCGCCAATATCGGCCTCAACCGCGCCAGCCCCGATTTTCAATTCTATTTCGGCTTTGCGCGCCGTTTCTAGATTCTGTCATGCTTGGCTTGAATGTGCCTCAACCAGAAGCGGAAAAGCGCAAGCTTCCCGACGGCGCGGGAGCATATCACTTTGAAGCATGATCATCTTTGAATGAAACCTGCTGATTTATAGGCGTATCCCCGCGCAGGCGGGGACCCAGAGCGATCTTGCGCCAGCCTGCCCCGAATCCCCGCCTGCGCGGGGACACACAAATGTTTCAGTCAAAGCGGATTACGCTCCTGGGAACGGGGCCGCAGGCCGGAGCGTACGACGGCCGCCATTCTCGCCGGTTCAGGGCTTCGGCGGGTCGCCGTCTTTCCCGTCCGGCGCGGCGCCGGCATCGTCGCCGGCCCTGTCCTTGCTGGCGTCCTTGCTGTCGTCCTTGGCGGCATCGATCGCGTCGTTCGCCTTCGCCGCCGCATCTCTGGCGGCGTCGCCTGCCTTGGCGGCGGCAACCTTGGCCGCGTCCGCGGCATCGGCGGCGAGCGAGCGCATCTTGGCCTCGGCTTCGGCCTCCTTGCCGCTCATCACCAGCCACGCCATCACGCCCGCCGCGATCAGTGCCAGCAGCGCGAGCCAATAGCCGAAGTGCCAGTCGATCTGGATCATCGACAGCGCCGCCTGATCGAGTCCGCCGTTGCCGCCGCCATTCTTGGCCGCTTCGGCGGCGATCGCGTCCTTGCTGTAGCGCCACGTCCCGATCAGGATCAGCAGCAGCGCCGCCGCCGAGGTGCCGAGCACCAGCTTCGCCGTTTCGCGCCCGCGCGTGAACAGCAGCACCAGCCCGCCGACGATCGCGAGCAGCGCAAGGATCAGCCACAGGTTCATCGCGGCCCCGTCACCGCTGCTCGATGCCCGGCCCATCGTCTTGATGCTGCCGAAAGCCAGGCCGAACCCGCTCGCCTCGGCGATCTTCTGGTTGGAGCAACTGACCGTCATCCACGGCAGCAGGAAGGCGAGCAGCGCAATGCCCTTGGGTATCCGGATCCATTTCCACATGATGAGTCCCCCTGTAGCGGTGACGAAGCGTCGGGAGGGGAAGCTAATCCTTTGCTCCCGCCTGTCAATTCACGCCGCGAGCAGGCGGTGACGCAGCCCGGTTGGTCGGGGTCGGAAAAATTCGGCCATCCCCGATCCCGTCATGCTGGACCTGGAGTGCGATGACATCGAATGGACTCGTCATTGCGAGCGGCGAAGCCGCGCGGCAATCCAGAGTAGCGCAAACCGCCGCGGATTGCTTCCCCCGGAATCAGATCCGGGGTCGCAATGACGAAGCGGGTATGGCTGTGGGGATTCGGATTTCGGCACGGTTTCTCTCTTTCGTCACCCTGAACTTGTTTGGCGTTTATACCTTGGAGACAGGGACGCTGGTGATCCCCGGCGAAAGCCGGGGTCCATGCGAGGCAGGCGCACGTAGCTGGACCCCCCGGGGAACAGGTTTCTACCTGTCGAAAGGAGCTTGTTTCAGCATCCGTGGCCAGCCCTCCCGCTTTGCGCGGCATCTGCCGCAAGCGCGAGTCATGAATGCCGAAACAAGGCGAGCGTGACGAAGGAAACAAGTGTCGCGCCAGCCCGACCTGCGTCGAACGGCGTCACTCTCCGGAGTATGAGAGCCCCGCCGGTCAGGTCGCGATCAGCCGCCGTTCGCCGGCGAGCTTCAGCATCGCCTTCTGCAGCTTTTCGAACGCGCGCACCTCGATCTGGCGGACGCGCTCGCGGCTGACGTCGTAGACCTGGCTCAGGTCCTCGAGCGTCTTGGGGTCGTCGGTCAGGCGGCGTTCGGTCAGGATGTGGCGTTCGCGGTCGTTCAGCGTTTCGAGCGCTTCGCTGAGCAGCGCGTGGCGCACGTCGCGTTCCTCCGCCTCGGCGACGCGCTCGTCCTGCAGCGGGCCTTCGTCGCCGAGCAGATCCTGCCACTGGCTGTCACCGTCCTCGCCCATCGGGACGTTGAGCGACGTGTCGCCGCCCATCGCCATGCGGCGGTTCATGCTGACCACCTCGTCCTCGGTGACGCCAAGGTCGGTCGCGATCTTCGCGACATGTTCGGGGCTCAGGTCGCCGTCCTCGAACGCCTCGAGGTTGTTCTTCATCCGGCGAAGGTTGAAGAACAGCTTCTTCTGCGCCGCAGTGGTGCCCATCTTCACGAGGCTCCACGACCGCAGGATGAATTCCTGGATCGAGGCGCGAATCCACCACATCGCATAGGTGGCGAGGCGGAAGCCGCGGTCGGGGTCGAATTTCTTCACCCCCTGCATCAGGCCGATATTGCCCTCGCTGATCAGCTCGCTGACCGGCAGGCCATAGCCGCGATAGCCCATCGCGATCTTGGCGACGAGGCGCAGGTGCGAAGTCACGAGCTGCGCCGCGGCCTCGTTATCGTCATGTTCCTGGAACCGCTTCGCGAGCATATATTCCTGCTCGGGCGTCAACAGGGGGAATTTGCGGATTTCGGCCAGATAGCGGTTCAGGCTCGCCTCACCGCCGAGCGCGGGCACCACAGCCGGAACGTTGCTTTTATTCGCCATTGGTAAAGTGTCTTCCCTAAAACCTGAAAATATCCTGCCGCGGTTGGCTCCGGCGGTCAAAATAGATTTTCATTCGAAACCTAAACGCGCAGTTCGTCGATCAGTTCCCGCATGTCCGCGGGCAGATCGCTGTCGAGTGCGATCCTTTTGCCAGTTACTGGATGAATAAAACCCAAATGGGCCGCGTGCAATGCCTGCCGCTCGAAACCCCGCGCTTTCAGCACGTCCGACAGCGGCTTGCGGGTGCGGCCATAGACCGGGTCGCCGACCAGCGGATGCCCGATATGCGCCATGTGGACGCGCACCTGGTGGGTACGGCCGGTTTCGAGCCGGCATTCGACGACCGTCGCACCGCGCAGGGGCTCGATGGTGCGATAATGGGTGACGGCCTGCTTGCCGCGCCCCGCGGGCACGACCGCCATCTTCTTGCGGTTCGTCGGCGAGCGGCCGAGCGCCGCCTCGACCGTGCCGTTCGCGGGCATCGGGCGGCCGGTCGCGATGGCGAGATAGCGGCGATCGATGCTGTGCGCCGCGAACTGCTTCGCCAGTCCCTCGTGCGCCTTGTCGTGCTTGGCGGCTACGATCAGCCCGCTGGTGTCCTTGTCGATGCGGTGGACGATGCCCGGCCGCGCCACGCCGCCGATTCCCGACAACTGCCCCGCGCAATGGTGGAGCAGCGCGTTGACCATCGTCCCGTCCAGGTTTCCTGCGGCGGGGTGGACGACCATGCCCGCGGGCTTGTCGACGACGATCAGATGCTCGTCCTCATAAGCGATGACAAGGTCCAGGTCCTGCGCGACGTTGTGCGCGGGCGCGGGGGTCGGCACGCGCACTTCCAGCGTCGCGGGCGCCGCGGCCTTCGCCGCCGGGTCCCACAGCACCGTGCCGCGCGTGTCGGCGACCCGGCCGCCCTTGATCAGCGTCTTGACGCGCTCGCGCGACAGGTCGGGCAGCGCCTCGGCCAGCGCGCGATCGAGCCGCAGCCCGGCCGCGCTGTCCGCCAGCGTCACGGTCAAGATGGCGTCGTCCCCCTGCATCGGGGTCGATGTGGCTTCGGCGCGTCGAAATTCAAGGGGATCGCGCTTGCCCTTCGCCCCTTCGCTGCCGTAGGAGCGGCAGCGGACCGGGCCCGGTCCGCCCTGGGGGGAGCCTTCATCCATGACCGACGATCGCGTCGATTTCGCGTCCATGCTGGCCTCGCGCCTGTGCCACGATCTGCTCAGCCCGGTGGGCGCTTTCGCCAACGGGCTCGAACTGCTCGCCGACGAGCAGGACGCCGAAATGCGTGCGCGCGTGTTCGACCTGCTCGAACAGAGCGCGAGGACGTCGGCCAACAAGCTCAAATTCTTCCGCCTCGCTTTCGGTTCGGCAGGCGGGTTCGGCGACGCGGTGCCGCCCGACGAGGCGAAGGCGGCGATCGAGGGGATCATGGCCGACCGGCCGATCGAGCTGAACTGGATGATCGCCGACGAGCCGCTGCCCAAGCCGGCGGTCAAGATCATCCTCAACCTCGCGCTGATCCTCGTCGATGCGCTGGTGCGCGGCGGGCGGCTCGACATCGGCTGCGAAAAGGCGGGCGAGGGGATCGAGATCGCGCTGCATGCCGAGGCCGAGCGCATCCTGGTCGATGCCGATGTCGAACGCCTGCTTTCCGAAGGCGAAGGGGCCGCCGCGATGACGTCGCGCACCGCGCCCGCCGCGCTTGTCCAGGCGGTCGCGGCGCAGAATGGCGGCACGGTGATGCTCGCGCGCGAAACGCCGACCTCGCTGCTCGTCGGGGCGGTGCTCAAGGGGGCTAGGCAAACCCTCCGTTAACCATTGTCGGCCATGGTGCGCACAGGATTTTGGGGCGCACCGATACCGCGATGGACGATCTGCTGAACGATTTTCTGACCGAGACGTCGGAAATCCTTGCCGAAGCGGCGGGGGCGATCGTCGCGTGGGAGGCCGACCCCGCCGATCGCGAGCGGCTCGACGCGATCTTTCGGCTCGTCCACACGATCAAGGGCAGTTCGGGCTTTCTGGCCCTGCCGCGCGTCACGGCGCTGTCGCATGCCGCCGAGGATGCGCTCGACCAAGTCCGCCGCGGTAACCGCCCGGCCGACGCCATGCTCGTCACCGCCGTGCTGGCGATCGTCGACCGGCTGAGCGAGCTGTGCGACGCGCTGGGCCGCGACGGGGCGGAGCCCGCGGGCGACGACGGCGCGATCATCGCCGCGCTCGACGGCCGGCAGTCCGATGCCGATCCGGCGGTCGAAGTCGCGGGCATCCCGCTTCGCCGCGAGGACGACCTGCTTGCCGACGGGCAGGGGTGGCGCTCGATCCGGGTGCCGCTGCCGCTGCTCGACAGCGTGATGACGGGGGTCACCGACATCGTCCTCGCGCGCAACGAATTCACCCGGATGCTGCGCGAATCGGGGGCCGATCCGGCACTGATCGCCTCGTTCGACCGCTTGTCGGATTCGATCGCCGGCATGCGCCATTCGGTCAGCCAGATGCGGATGCAGCGGATCGACAAGCTGTTCGCGCCGCTGCCGCGGATCGTGCGCGACCTGGCGCAGGAAACGGGCAAGAAAATCCGCTTCACGACCAGCGGCGGCGAGGTCGAACTCGACCGCGAGATGATGGAGAATATCCGCGATCCGCTGATCCACATCGTCCGCAACGCGGTCGACCATGGCGTCGAGGCGCCCGCCGACCGCGCGGCGGCGGGAAAGGACATGACCGCGACCATCGTCGTCGCGGCGCGCCAGTCGGGCAACCAGATCGAGATCGAGGTGCGCGACGACGGCCGCGGCCTGTCGCCCGACGCGCTGGTCGCCAAAGCGATCGCGGCGCGGATTCTGACCGCGAGCGACGCGCGCGCGCTGACGCCCGCCGAACGGCTCGGCCTGATCTTCCGCCCCGGCTTTTCGACCGCGGCGCAGGTGACGGCGATTTCGGGACGCGGCGTCGGCATGGATATCGTCAAGGCCAATGTCGAGAAGATCGGCGGCGTCGTCGAACTGCGCAACGAGGAGGGGCGCGGCCTGTCGATCCTGCTGCGCGTGCCGATGACGCTGACGATCATCTCCGGCCTGATGGTGCGCGCCGCCGGGCAGTATTTCGCGATTCCGCGCGGCGCGGTGCGCGAGATCCTGCTCGAAAACAGCGATACGGTGCGCATCGACCGCGTCGGCGGCGGCGAACTGGCGACCGTGCGCGGACAGCGCTACCCCCTGCTGCGGCTGGAGGAGGTGCTCGGCTGCCCGCGCGATGCGGAGGAGGATGACGACGACCGCGCGCTGGTGATCGTCCGGCCGGGGCAGGGGCAGAGCTATGCGCTGAGCGTCGCGGCGATCCACGATCAGGAGGAACTGGTGATCAAGCCCGCGGCGCCGATCATCATGGCGACCGGTCTTTATGCCGGCACGACGCTGCCAGACAATGGGCAGCCGGTGCTGCTGCTCGACGTGCAGGGACTGCTGGCCGCCGCGGCGATCGACGCGGCCGAGGCGGAACGCGGCGAAGCCGCCGCCGCCGAGGAGGCCGCCGCCGCGGCCGCGGCGCGCGACGCGGCGCAGCTTCTGCTGTTCCGCGATACCGATGGCCGGACGCGCGGCGTGCGCCTGTCGGTGATCGAGCGCGTCGAGGAAGTGCCCGCGCTCGCCCTGTTCGAAAGCGCCGGGACGGTGCGGGTCCAGATCGGCGACGATATTTTCCCCGTCCACGCCGACGCGCTGCCCGAAGGCCATGGCACGGTGAAGCTGCTGCGCCTGTTCGATGGCCGCACGGTGCTCTGCTATCCGGTCGCGGCGGTCGTCGACATCGTGCGGCTGCCCGACGCGGTGCAGCCCGCCGCGGCGCCGGGGCTGGTCGCCGGCGTCGTGCTGATCGGCGGCGAGCCGGTCGAGCTGATCGACCCGTTCTGGCTGATGGAACGCCACGCGGCCATCCTCACCCCGTCCGTGGAGGAGGCCCGCCGGCCGCTGTGCCGCATCGCCGACGATGCCGACGGCTGGGGCGGCAATTTCCTCGCGCCGATCCTGCGCGGCGCGGGCTATCGCGTCGTGTCCGACGGCGATGCCGGCGAAGGCGAGGCGCCCGACGTGCTGCTGTGCCTTGCCGCCGACGACGGGCTTTGCGCGCATGGCGGCGGCATCCCGGTGATCCGCCTGCGCGCTTCGGCGGCGACGGCCGGACCGGCCGACGAAACCATCTATCGCTACGATCGCCAGGCGCTTCTCGATGCGCTGCGCCGGCATGTCGGGGGAGGCCGGCCGTGATCGACAGGCTCTATCTGGTCGCGCGGATCGCCGACACGCGCGTCGCGCTGCGCAGCGACGCGATCAATTCGGTCGTCACCGTCGGCCAGCCGGTCGCGGTCCCCGCCGCGCCGCCGCATGTCGTGGGAATCTTCGCGCTGCGCAGCCGCGTGCTGACGCTGATCGACCCGCATGTCGTCGTCGGCCTGCCGGCGGTTCCCGTCGCGCCCGGCCAGCGCGTGATCGTCGTCGACGTCGGTGGACACGGCTATGCGCTGCTCGCCGACGCGATCGAGGATGTCTGTTTCATCGCGGCGCCCGAAACGCGTGTCGCGGGCAAGCTGCTGCCCGGCTGGGCGCGGGTCGCGGATGCGATGATAGAGCATGACGGAGCGTCGCTGCTCGTCGTCGACCCGGCGCATTTCATCGCCGCGCCCGCCGCGCGGGCGGCCTGACGGGATGCCCATCATGTTAACGCGCTGCATACCCCTTTGGCCTAGGGTGGCCGAAATCCCCGGGGGTCGGAGGTAGAAAATGTCGAAATCCTGTCTGGTCGTCGATGACAGCAAGGTCATTCGCAAGGTCGCGCGCCATATCCTTGAAAGCATGGCTTTTGCGGTCGATGAAGCGGCCGATGGCCAGGAAGCGCTGCGCTTCTGCCGCGCCAACCGGCCCGACGTGATCCTGCTCGACTGGAACATGCCGGTGATGAGCGGCATGGAATTCCTGGGCGCCTTCAACGATCTCGATTTCGGGCACGACGAGCGCCCGCGCGTCGTCTTCTGCACTACCGAGAACAGCATCGACCATATCCGCGCGGCGATCGAGGCCGGCGCCGACGAATATGTGATGAAACCGTTCGACCGCGAAACGCTCGAAGGAAAGCTGCAACTCGTCGGCGTTGCCTGAGGCTGTTCGAGACCGCCGCATGACCCGGCCGCAACCCCGCCCGAACGATCCGCCGCCGGAAGAGGCCGGCCCGGTTCCGCGCGACGTGCGCGTGATGCTCGTCGACGACAGCCTCGTCGTGCGCAGCATCCTCGAACGCATCATCGAGCAGCGGCCGGGGCTCAGCATCTGCGCGTCCTTCGCCTCGGCGCAGGATGCGCTCGCCTGGCTGGCGCGCGAACCGGCCGACGTCGTCGTGCTCGACCTCGAAATGCCGGGAATGACGGGCATCGACGCGCTGCCGCTCATCCTCGAGCGCGCGGCGAATGCGCGCGTGCTGATCCTGTCGTCGAATTGCGTCGAGGGCGGATCGGCGGCGATCGACGCGCTGGCGCTCGGCGCCAGCGACACGCTCGCCAAGCCTGGGCGCGGCAGTTTCTCGGGCCGCTTTGCCGAGGTGCTGACCGATCGCATCCTCTCGCTTGGCCAGCGGTCGCCGGCGATCCCCGCCGCGGCGCGCGCCGTCTGCCGTCCGGCGCGGCTCGCGGCAGCGCCGGTGATCGATGCCGGCCAGCCGCTCGAATGCATCGCGGTGGCGGCTTCGACCGGCGGCATTCCGGCGTTCACGACCTTTCTCGCGCACCTCGATCCGCGCATTCGCGCGCCGATCCTGCTGACGCAGCATCTGCCCGACGCCTTCATGGAATTCTATGCACGGCAGATCGCGACGCTGACGACGCGCCGTGTCCATGTCGCGACGGCGGGGATGCCGGTCGAGGCGGGGCATATCTATCTGGCGCCGGGCGACGCGCATCTGGTGGTCGTCGCCAACGGTCGGCGGCGCGAGATCGCGCTCGACCGGCACCCGGTCGACAATGGCTGCTGTCCTTCGGCCGACCCGATGCTGGCGTCGGTCGCAGAGGTCTATGGCGAGGGCGGCGTCGCGGTGATCCTCAGCGGCATGGGGCGCGACGGCGCGCAGGGAGCCGCGCGCCTGAAGGCGGCGGGCGGCACGGTTTTCGCGCAGGCGCCCGAAAGCTGCGTGATATGGGGCATGCCCGGCGCGGTCAGTCGGACCGGGATTGCCGCGGCGACGCTCAACCCCGACGCGATCGCGCTGATGCTGGGCGGCAGCCTGGCGGGACGGTCGCGGCGATGATGGGCGGCGGCACGGCCAGCGAATCGGCCTATCGCGTCCTGATGAGCGTGCTCGAATCGCGCACCGGCCAGACGCTGTCGCCGAACCGCATCTGGCGGATCGAGATGTCGCTGAAACCGGTGTTGCAGCGGCACGGCATCGCCGACCTCGACACGCTGGTCGCCGCGCTCGTCACCGCGAACGGGCGGCAACTGCTCGACGACACGGTCGATGCGATGCTCAACAACGAGACCTTCTTTTACCGCGAACACAGCGTCTTCGACGATATTGCGGAGAAGGCGCTTGAATATCTTCGCGTGGTGAACGCGCGCCGGCGGCAACTGACGATCTGGCATTGCGGCGTATCGACCGGGCAGGAAGCCTATTCGATGGCGATGCTGCTCGCCGAGCAGGGCGAGCGCTGGGCGGGCTGGCGCGTCGACGTCATCGGCACCGACGTCAGCCACCACGCCATTTCGCGCGCGCGGGTCGGGCTCTACAGCCAGTTCGAGATTCAGCGCGGGTTGCCGGTGCAGCGCATGGTCCGCTGGTTCGACCAGACCGAGGCGGGATGGCTCGCCAAGGCCGACCTGCGCCGCCGCGTCGACTTTTCGGTGCAGAACATGCTGATCGACCGGCCGCCGCTGGCCGCGCCGGCCGACCTGATCTTCTGCCGCAACCTGCTGCTCTATTTCGCGATGCCGATGCGGCAGAAGGCGTTCGCGCGGCTGCGCGCGATCGCGGCGCCGCAGAGTTTCCTTGTCCTCGGCGCCGGCGAGACGGTGCTCGGGCAGACCGACCAGTTCGTCGCCAGCCCGCGCCTGCGCGGCCTGTACGAACCGGCCGACCAGCAGGTGCGGCGCCCCGTCGCCGCCTGACCTTGCTTTTTGCGCCCCGCTGGCGCAGGGGAAAGAGCGGTTCCGCGCCGGGCCGGAACAATAATGGATCGCGAGAGGCATGGGCGATTTTATCGAACGCTGGTCCCCCAATTTCGACGAGCGCGCGCTGCCCATCTCGATGATCGTCCTGCATTACACTGGCATGAAGACCGGCGCCGAAGCCATTGATCGGCTTGCCGATCCCGCGGCGAAGGTTTCGGCGCACTATGTCGTCAGCGAGGATGGGCAGATCACCCATATGGTGCCCGAGGACAAGCGGGCCTGGCACGCCGGCAAGTCGCATTGGCGGGGCGTGCGCGATATCAATTCGGCCAGCGTCGGCATAGAGATCGTCAATCCGGGGCACGAATATGGCTATGTGCCCTTTCCCGACCCGCAGATCGCCTCGGTCGTCCGGCTCGTCCATCTGATCAAGGACCGCCACGGCGTCACGCGCGGCAATGTCGTCGGCCATTCGGACATCGCGCCGACGCGCAAGCAGGACCCGGGCGAACTGTTTCCATGGCACGAACTGGCGCGCCGCCGCCTCGCGCTGCCGCGCCCGACCAAGAAGCTGACCGATCCCTTGTGGACCGATGCGGGCTTCCTGCTCGCGCTCGAGCGCTTCGGCTACGACGTGACCGACGGCTTCGCGGCCACCGTGGCGTTCCAGCGCCGTTTTCGTCCCGAACTGATCGACGGCACGATCGACGGCGAATGCCGGGCGATCCTGCTCGCGCTGCTCTTGCCGCAGCCCGAGGGGGATTGAGCGGCGGGGTTCGGCCGGGAGCCGACCTATCATTCATCGTCACCCCGGACTTGATCGGCAATTATCCCTTTTAGACAAGTCACTGTTCCCCGGCGAAAGCCGGGGACCAGATGGCACAGCGCTACCACGCATGGACCCCGGCTTTCGCCGGGGAACAGCTACCTACTTGCCTGAAGGGTATATATCCCACTTGATCCCGGTCCCGCTTGATGCCGAAGACCGGTCGATGCCCCAAAAAAGCGGAATCCCGAATCAAGCCCGGGATGACGGAAGTGGAGGGGAGCTATGTCGGTTCCCCACCCCAAAGCCGACACTCCTACAATCGCTCGCAATTGCCCGCCATCCGCGCTATATGGCGCCCTGCCAGAGGGTCGGGCGATCGCCGCCGCGCAAGCGGGGGAGGAAAGTCCGGGCTCCACGGAAACCACGGTGCCGGATAACGTCCGGCGGGTCCGCTTTCGGGCGGGCTCAGGGAAAGTGCCACAGAGAGCAGACCGCCAAAGGCTTCGGCCCGGCGAAAGGTGAAAGGGTGCGGTAAGAGCGCACCGCGCGGACGGCAACGGACGCGGCACGGCAAACCCCACCGGGAGCAAGGTCGAATAGGGATGGCAAGAGGCAACTCAGGGCTGGTTCCGGCCCCGCCGTCCGGGTTGACTGCTTGAGCGTCCGGGCAACCGGCCGCCTAGAGGAATGATCGCCCATCCCCGCAAGGGGTGGACAGAACCCGGCTTACAGACCCTCTGGCGCCATACTCTCCCCACCTGCGCTGGAACCGCGCTTGCGGGCGGCGCGTTGCCTTTGCAGGCCAACGATAGGGAGCCCGGTCATGAAAGTCGTCGACGAACATGTCGAAGTCACCGATGAAGAAGCCACCAGCGCCGTCAAGGGGCACAATGTCCGCTATGTCCTCGCCATATCGCTCGCGGCGGTGATCGTCGTGCTGTCGGCGATCTGGATCGTCCCGGCGCTGCTGCAGCCCTGAACCCTCTCTTCCCTTCGTGTCGAGCGAAGGCGAAATACGAAGGGAATAAAGGAAAAGAGGCGGATTCGGCGGCGCTCGGCGGGCTGTCTCGTCCGTTCGTCATGCTGAACTCGTTTCCGCATCCATGGCCGGACCTCCCCTTTTGTACCGCATTTCATGCGAGGGCAGGCCACGGACCCTGAAACAAGTCGGCAATTATCCCTTTTCGACACGTCACTGTCCCCCGGCGAAAGCCGGGGCCCAGATGGCACAGCGCTACCTCGCATGGACCCCGGCTTTAGCCGGGGAAGAGGGTGGTGACGGGATAGACAGGGTAACGCGCAGACGGTGCTTCAACCTCATCCCGCGCCGGGATAGGCGATCGTCATCACTTCCCATTCCTTCGGGCCGGCGGGAAGCTGGACCGTGCGCAGGTCGCCGACCGCCGCGCCGCGCAGCGCGCGGGCGAGGGGGCTGTTCCAGCCGATCCGCCCGGCGCCGGCGTCGGCTTCATCGTCGCCGGTCAGCGTGACCGTGCGCCGCATGTTGTCCTCGTCGGCAAGCTCCACGGTGGCGCCGAACCAGATGCGGTCCCGGTCGGGCTGCGCCGCCGGATCGACGACGCGCGCCGCCTTCATCCGCCGCGCGAGGAAGGCGAGCCGCCGGTCGATTTCGCGCAGCCGCTTGCGGCCGTAGATATAGTCGCCGTTCTCGCTGCGGTCGCCATTGCCCGCCGCCCAGCTGATCGTTTCGACCAGCTTCGGCCGCTCCCCGCCCAGCAGCGCGTCATATTCGGCGCGCAGCGCGGCGAAGCCCGCCGGGCTGATGATGTTGCTCCTGTCCCCCGCCACGGGATTCAGCCGGGGTTCGACTTGCCGAGGTAGAAGCTCAGCGGCGCCTTGGGCAGCGCCCGGCCGCCTTCGCGCAGCGTGTCGTAGACGACGGCATTCTCAAGCACGCGCTGGACGTAGTTCTTCGTCTCGAAGATCGGGATCGCCTCGATCCAGTCGAGGATGTCGATCGCCCCCGTCCGCGGATCGCCGTTGGCGCGCAGCCATTTGTTCACATTGCCGGGCCCGGCGTTGTAGGCGGCGACGGCGAGCGGATAGCTGCCGCCGAAATAGCTGAGCATCTGCTGGAAATAGGTCGACCCCAGCGTCATGTTGTAGCCGGTGTCGGTGGTCAGCGATCCGGCGTCGTAGCCGAGCCCCAGCTTGCCCGCGACCTCGCGCGCGGTGCCGGGCATCAGCTGCATCATCCCGCGTGCGCCCGCATGGCTGACCGCGGCGCGATCGAACTGGCTTTCCTGCCGCGTGATCGCGTGGATGAAGGTCCAGTTGCCCTCATGGCCGGCGGGGACGCGGACGGTCGGAAAGCCCGACACTTCGACCGCGTCGAGGCTGTTCGCCTGCGCGCTGCGGCCGATCATCACGCCCAGGTCGGGGCGGCCGATCTGCTGCGCGAGCTGGCCCGCGAGCACATGGTCGGCGGGCGAGGTCGCCTTTTGCGCCAGCGCGCGCAGGAACAGCGACTGTTCGCGCCACGCGCCGATCTCTCCCAGCACGCGCGACGCGCGGACGAGGCGGTCGTCGTCGAACGCCGTTCGCTCGGCGCCGCTGACCTGGATGCTCGGCACCGGGGTCGGGCGCGGCTGCGGCCGGCCGAGCCGTTCGAGCGCGAGCTGGCCGTAGAACTGGTCGTAATGCTGCGCGGCGTCGGCGAAATGGGCGTTGGCGGCCGCGGCGTCGCCCGCCGCCAGCGCCGCGCGGCCGGCCCAGTAATAGCCCTTGGTGCGCGTCTGCGCCGAGCGGGCGGCGTCGCCATAGGCGCGGTAGAGCCGCACCGCTTCGGCCGGGCGGCGCAGGTCCTTGAAGGCGAGCTGGCCCGCGAGCCAGGCGAGCGAGGTGTAATCGTCGCGCACCCCCAGCGGCGTCTCGCGCACCACCGTGCCCGGCGGCAGCGCGTCGTCGATCTGCTTCGCGATATTGTAGGCGGTCAGCTTGTCGCCCGCCGCGTCGGCCTGCCGCGCGTTGGTCAGCAGCGTCTCGAGCCATTCCTCGGCATCGGTGGGAGGGCTCGCCAGGCTGCGCGGGCCCGCGAGCAGCGCGCGCGCCTCGCCGACGCGGCCCGACTTGCGCAGCCAGGTCGCCTTGGCGGTGATATAGCCGGGATCGGTGCGCAGGATCGCCGGGTTGGCCGCCTCGACCGCCGCGGCCTGCAGCGCGGCGTCGACCGCGGCGCTGCGCAGCGCGAGCCGCGCCGCGAACTGCGCGCGCCGTTCGGGCGAGGTGAAGCCGAGCTGGCGCGCCGCGGCGGCGGTGTTGTTCGACCACAGCAGCCGGTCCATCCGCGCATCATGGTCGGCGAGGCTCAGCGCGCCGGGGAAGAAGGAGAGCACGCGGTTGACCTCGCTCTCGTCGAGCGGCCCGCTCGTCCACGCGCGGCGGACGGCGGCATAGGCCTCGTCGCGGCGGCCCGAGGCGTTGAGCGCCAGCGCCATGCGCAGCTCGCCGCTCGGCGTCTTTGGCGGATAGGCCTGGAAATAGGCGAGGGTGCGCGCGGGGTCGAAGCTGTCGATCGCGATCGCCTTTTCGGCGCGGGTGCGCATCTTGTCCGCGTCGGGCCAGCCCTTGTTCGCCATCAGGAAGCGCGACAGGCGGTCGAAGGAGGCGCTCTGGTCCTGGGTCAGGCGCCGCCATTCCATCACCGCGTCGCCGACCGTATTGGTCGCCGTCGGCGGGGTGGTCGAGACCGACGCAAGCCCCATCTGGGCGCGATACCAGGCCATCTGTTCGGGCGTCAGTTCGCCGGCGGTCGCCATGGAGGGAAGAAGGAGCGCTGCAGCCAGCGCGAGACGGGAAACGGGGAACAGCGAGATCATGCCGGGCATTTTAGTGCCAAACTCCTTGCGGGGCGCTGAATAGGCGTTCATTAGGCGGCGCGCCGACCTTCCCTATCGGTTCCGGCGCTTTTTTGTAAAGGAGCGGAGCATGTTTTCGGGCTCGATTCCCGCCTTGGTGACGCCATTTCGCGATGGGGCGTTCGACGCCCCGGCCTTCGTGCGCCTCGTGGACTGGCAGGTCAAACAGGGGACGAGTGCGCTGGTCCCGTGCGGCACCACCGGCGAAAGCCCGACGCTGGGCTTCGACGAGCATTACCGGGTCATCGACGTCTGCATCGAGGCGGCGGCGGGGCGCGTGCCGGTGATCGCCGGCTGCGGGTCGAACGACACCGCGACCGCGATCCGGCACATGCGCCATGCGCAGGCGGCGGGCGCGGCGGCGGCGCTGGTCGTCGCCCCCTATTACAACCGGCCGACGCAGGACGGGCTGATCGCGCATTTCCGGGCGCTGGCCGACGCGAGCGACCTGCCGATCGTCGTCTACAACGTCCCCGGCCGCACCGTCACCGACATCGCGGCCGAGACGATGTGCCGGCTGGCCGAGATTCCGTCGGTGGTCGCGATCAAGGATGCCAGCGGCGACCTCGCCCGCGTCACCGTCCACCGGGCCGGGGCGGGCGCCGGTTTCTGCCAGCTCAGCGGCAACGACGACCTGTGGCTGCCGCACGCGGTGCTGGGCGGCGTCGGCTGCATCTCGGTGACCGCCAATGTCGCGCCGCGGCTGTGCGCCGATTTCGCCGCCGCCTGCGCCGCGGGCGACTGGAGCGGCGCGCTGAGCCTGCACGACCGGCTGTTCGCGCTGCACAAGGCGATGTTCTCCGACGCCTCGCCGGGGCCGGTCAAATATGCGCTGTCGCGCGTCCACGACTGGTTTTCGCCCGAAGTGCGCCTACCTATCATCCCGGCGTCGGATGCGTCGCGCCGGGCGGTCGATGCCGCCCTGTCCGCGGCGGGAGTGATTTAGGCTATGATCGCTATGTGGTCTTTCCCCCTCCGTTCGACGCGAATGGGGCAAGAGTTGGCATAAGGTTCAATTTTCAGGTTTCTCAATGGCCCGTCCGCAATCCGCCCCCGAATTCGACAAGAAGAAGGTCGTCGCCGAGAACCGGCGCGCGCGCTTCGACTATGCCGTCGAACAGGTGTTCGAAGCGGGCATCGCGTTGCAGGGGACAGAGGTCAAATCGCTGCGCTTCGGCGAGGGCACGATCGCCGAAAGCTATGCCGAGGTGGCGGGCGGCGAGGTGTGGCTGATCAACGCCAATATCCCCGAATTCAGCCACGGCAACCGCTTCAACCATGAACCGCGCCGGCCGCGCAAGCTGCTGCTGAACACGCGTGAGATCAACAAGCTGCACGCCGCCGTCGCGCGGCAGGGGATGACGCTGGTGCCGCTGTCGGTCTATTTCAACAGCCGCGGGCGCGCCAAGGTCGAACTGGCGCTCGCCAAGGGCAAGAAGGCGCACGACAAGCGCGAATCGATCAAGGAACGCGACTGGAAGCGCGACAAGCAGCGCCTGATGAAGGAACGGGGATGAGCCGCGGCGGCAAACCTCGCGATAAAGCCGCGGTGATGAACTGGATCCGCCGCAATTCTCCTTCGCGGGAAGAATTGCTGGAGAGCCGCTTCATCAAGCCCTTCGCGCATCGCGTCGCGCACAGCCATCTGTGGCGCTTCACGCGGACGTCGGTGCCGCGCGGCACCGCGCTCGGGCTGTTCGTCGGCATCTTCTTCCTGATCCCCGGCGTCCAGATTCTGGGCGTCGCGCTGCTTGCGCTGCCGTTCCGCGCCAATATCCCGATCGGCGCCGCGATGACCTTCCTGTCGAACCCGGCGACGACGCCCTTCCTGATCGCGGCGTCGGTGTGGCTGGGGAACAGCATGTTCGGGCTGCATGCCAACGTCGCCACCATCTCGATCATGGTGGACGAAGGCGCGTCGGCGGGCGCGTGGGTGCGCTGGGTGCTGTCCGACGCGGCGCCCGCGCTGCTCGCGGGGCTGTTCGTCATCTCGGTCGTGTCGGCGGTGGTGGGCTATCTGCTCGCGGCGCTGTTCTGGGACAACTGGATCCGCCTGCGCTGGCGGCGCAAGCTGCGCCGGGCGCGCGACCAACGACATGAGGCATCGACGAGCGACGGGGCGGCCGGTTGAACGCGCGGTTCGCGCGGGTATAGCTGTTTCCATTGTAACCATCTGCCCCGCGCGCCGGGGCCGTGGTCGCGCCCACCATCCTCTGGGGACCGTCATGACTCGTTCGCATATCTCTTCGCGCCTGTTCGCGACCGCCGCCATCGGCGCGCTGCTGCTCGGTTTCGCATCCTCCGCCACGGCGAAGGACGCCGCCAAGGCTCCGGCGCCCGCCACCGATGCCGCCGCCGGGCCCGAGATCGGCGATTTCGGTTTCGACATGGCGGGCATGGACCGAGGCGTGAAGCCCGGCGACGATTTCTATGCCTATGCCAACGGCACCTGGGCAAAGACGACGGCGATCCCCGCCGACAAATCCAACTATGGCATGTTCACCGCGCTCGCCGACCTGTCGCAGCAGCGCACGCGCGAGATACTGGATGCGGCGAAGGGCAATCCGGACAGCATGATCGGTCGCGCCTATGCCTCCTATCTCGACGGCGCGGGGGTCGAGGCGAAGGGGCTGGCGCCGATCGAGCCCTGGCTGACCAAGGTACGCGCCGTCGACAAGGCCGGGCTGGCGGCGCTGCTGGCCGAGGCCGACCGCAACGGCATCTCGCATTTCTTCGGCGGTTATGTGGGGCAGGACGACAAGAATCCCGACGTCTATATCTACACCATGGTTCAGGGCGGCATCGGCATGCCCGACCGCGATTTCTACCTGAAGGGCGGGGATCGCAACACGGCGTTGCAGGCCGCCTACCTCCGCCACCTCGAAAATATACTGACCCTCGCGGGCGAAAAGGACGCCGCGGCGCGCGCGCGGGCGCTCTACGATTTCGAGAAGCGGATTGCCGAGGTTCACTGGGACAAGAACGACAGCGGCGACGCGACCAAGGTCTATAACAAGATGACGATCGCCCAACTCGCGCAGGCAGCGCCGGGCTTCGACTGGACGACCTTCATCCGGGGCATCGGGGTCAAGGAGGACAGCCTTCTCGTGTCGCAGCCGAGCGCCTTCACCGGCGAGGCGAAGCTGATTGCCGAGGCGCCGATCGGCGTGATCCGCGACGCGCTGCTCGTCCGCAGCCTCGACGATTTCGCCGACGTGCTGCCCGACGCGGTGGCGCAGGAGGCTTTCGCCTTCCACGGCACCGCGCTGTCGGGAACGCCGGAGATGCAGGAACGCTGGAAGCGCGCGGTCGATTTCGTCAGCGACCATATGGGCGAGGCGGTCGGCAAGGATTATGTCGCCAAATATTTCCCGCCCGAAACCAAGGCGGCGATGGACGGGCTGGTGAAGAACGTCCTCGCCGCGCTCGACGAGCGCATCGGCCACCTGACGTGGATGCAGCCCGAAACCAAGGTGAAGGCGAAGCGCAAGCTTGCCAACTTCACCACCAAGATCGGCTATCCCGACCGCTGGAAGGACTACAGCACGCTCGAAATCCGTGCCGACGATCTGTTCGGCAACGCGCTGCGCGCCAACCAGTTCGCGCATGACGACAATATCAGCCGCCTCGGCGGGCCGATCCGCCGCTGGGAATGGGGGATGACCCCGATGACGGTCAACGCCTACGCCAATTTCGGGATGAACGAGATCGTCTTTCCCGCGGCGATCCTGCAACCGCCCTTCTTCGATCCCAAGGCCGACGCGGCGATCAACTATGGCGGCATCGGTGCCGTCATCGGTCACGAGATCAGTCATCATTTCGACGACCAGGGCGCGAAATATGACGAGACCGGCAAGCTGTCCGACTGGTGGACCCCGGCCGACGTCGCGGCATTCGATGCGGCGGGCAAGGCGCTCGTCGCGCAATATGACGCCTATGAAGTGCTGCCCGGCGAACATCTCGACGGCACCTTCACACTCGGCGAGAATATCGGCGACCTCGCGGGGCTGACCATCGCCTATGACGCGTACAAGGCGTCGCTGGGCGGCAAGGCGGCGCCGGTGATCGACGGGCTGACCGGCGACCAGCGCTTCTTCCTTGGCTGGGCGCAGGTGTGGCGGCGCAACTACCGCGAGCAGAATCTGTCGCAGCGCATCACCACCGACCCGCATTCGCCCTCGATTCAGCGGGCATGGGTCTCGCGCAACCTTGACCCTTGGTATAAGGCCTATCAGGTAAAGCCGGGCCAGAAGCTGTATCTGGCGCCGAAGGACCGTGTCCGCATCTGGTGATGCGAAACAGGAAAGACTGCCCTTGACCGCGACGACCCTGCCTTCCGCTGACGCCGAACTCGGCAGGGGGACGGGGCCGGCGGCGGCGCTGGTGCCTTCGGGATTGTCGCGATTCGACGTGGCGCTGCTCGGTGGGCTGGTGCTGCTGTCGGTCGGGCTTCTCTTCTGGGCGACGCGCGATGCCGTGCTGGCGGCGGGTTTTCTCGCGGGTCTTGCCGTCGCGGCGGGCGGCGTTCTGTTGCTGCGCCGGGTCTTTCCCGCCGTGGGAGCCAGCGAGGCGGCGGCGCCCGACTGGACGATGCTGCGCCAGGCGGTCGATCACGACGATGTCGCGATCGCGGTGACCGACCGGGCGGGACGCCTCGTCTGCGCCAACGACCTGTTTGCGACCTGGATGGGCGGCTTCGTGACCCCGCCCGGCCTGCCGCTCGACGGGCGCGGCGCCGAGGCGCTGAAGAACGCCGGCCGCGCGGCGTGGCGCGACGGCGAAGGGCGCGTCGACGATCTGAAGGTCGGCGCGCTGCCGCTGCGCGCACAGGTCAACCGCACCGGGCAGGCCGACGATTATCTGGTCTGGCGCTTTGCGGCGATCGACCGCCTCGACCTTGCGTCGGAGATTCTCCGCCACCTCGAAGGACCGGCGGGCCGGACGCTCGGGCAGGCGGGGGTGATGGCGGCGCTGGTCAATGCCGAGGGTCGGCTGCGCGTCGCCAATCAGGCCTTTCTGCTGCGAGCGCTCGGCGAGAGCGATGCGAGCCATTATGCCGGGCGCGACGTGGCGGCGATGCTGCGGCTCGACGATTCGGGCGGGCTGACCTTCGCGCGCGAGGGCGACCGGGCTCCGCCGGTGCGGATGCTCCAGATTCCGCTGGCGCCGGCCGATCCCGCCGGCCCGTTGTTGCTCGCGCTGATCGACGAGGAGGTCGGGCCCGCCGACCGCGGCACCGCGCAAACCTATATCGAGACCTTGCTGTCGCTGCTCCCCTTCGGGCTCGCGCTCGTCGATCGCGACGGGCGGTTCCTCTACATGAACCGCGCCTTCGGGCGCGCGGCGGGGGTGGCCGATGGCCGGATGCCGCGCTACCCCGGCGACCTCGTCGTCGGCGAGGACAAGGGGCCGCTCGCCGACATGATCCGCCGCCACAGCAGCGGCCAGCAGGTCGGCGGCGATCTGTCGATCCGCCTCGTCGGGCAGGGCGACGAGCCGGTGTCGATGCGCGTCGTCGGCGTGCGCGGGCTGGGCGAGGCGGCGGTGCTGCTCAGCCTCAAGGATTCGAGCGAGGAGACGCGGCTCAAGCGCCAGGTCGCGCAGCAGTCGAAGATGCAGGCGGTCGGCCAGCTCGCGGGCGGCGTCGCGCATGATTTCAACAATATCCTGACCGCGGTGCTCGGAAGCTGCGACCTGATGCTGATGCGCCGCACGCCGGGCGACAGCGACTATGACGACATTCAGCATATCCGCAGCAACGCGAATCGCGCCGCCAGCCTGACGCGGCAATTGCTCGCCTTCTCGCGCCAGCAGACGCTGCGGCCCCAGATATTGCAGCTTCCCGACGTGATTTCGGAGGTGTCGCACCTGCTCAGGCGGCTGATGGGCGATACCGTCCAGCTTGCGGTCCATCATGGCCGCGGGCTCGGCGCGGTGCGCGCCGACCCGGTCCAGCTCGAACAGGTGATCATCAACCTCGCCGTCAACGCGCGCGATGCGATGATGCCCGGCGGCGGCACGCTGACGATCGAGACCTATCCGGTGTCGGCGGCCGAGGTGCGGCAGATGGGCAACGAGTTCATGCCGCCCGCCGATTACAGCGCGCTCAAGGTCAGCGATACCGGCGCGGGCATTCCCGCCGACGTGCTGCCCAAGATCTTCGAACCCTTCTTCACCACCAAAGACGTCGGCAAGGGGACGGGGCTGGGCCTGTCGACGGTCTATGGCATCATCAAGCAGTCGGCGGGCTTCATCTTCGCCGACAGCCGGCCCGGCGAGGGGACGAGCTTCACCATCTACCTGCCCGTCCACCGCACCGCCGCCGGCGCCCCCGCCGCCCCCGGCAGCGGCGCGCCCGCCGTCCCCGGCAGCGGCGCCCCCGCCGTTCCCGCTGCTCCGATCCGCGCAAAGAAGTCCCAATGGGGCACAGGCACCCTCCTGCTGGTCGAGGACGAGGACATGGTCCGCGCCGTCGCCGAACGCGCGTTGACCCGCGCGGGCTACAGCGTCGTCACAGCGTCGCAGGGCGAGGAGGGGCTCGAGCGGTTCGCGGGCATGGACAAGGTTGATCTGGTGATCAGCGACGTCGTGATGCCGACGATGGACGGTCCGACGATGGTCCGCGCGATGCGTGCGAAGCGGCCGGCGCTGCCTGTGCTCTTCATGTCGGGCTATGCCGAGGAGCAACTTCGCCAGTCGATCGATATCGATCATGTCGCCTTCCTGCCCAAGCCCTTTTCCGTAGCGCAACTTGCCGAAGCTGTTTCGGCGGCGCTCGACGATGCCGCGCACCGGGTGTCCGATGATGGATGATCGGCTGGTCCTGCTGGTCGAGGACGACGTGCTGATCGGCATGATGCTCGTCGACATGCTCGAAGCGCTCGGCTTTCCCGAGCCCGCGCAGGCGACGTCGATCGAGGAGGCGTTTGCGGTGCTCGACGCGCAACCGGTTGCAGCGGCACTGATCGACATCAACCTAGGCGAAACCAAGGGATGGCCGGTGGCCGATGCGCTGGCGGCGCGGGCGATTCCCTTTGCCTTCACCACCGGCGGTGGCGACATCATCCCGCCCGCGCACGCGCACCGGACGATGGTGACCAAACCCTTCCGCCTCGCGGAGATCGAGGCGGCCCTGAGCGCGTTCTTCACCGGGTAGCCTTTCCGCTCACCAAATTATTTTGTTCCCCTCTTGTTCCTATAGAACAAATGTGGCACAAAGGTAGAGCGTTGCGATGCCTCTGCGCTCGCTCTAGAGCAGGAAAGGGACGGCAAATGGCCGGACAATTGTCACTCGTCGAATCGGGGAAATCAGTGAACGGACCAGACAGACAGAAGGCGCTCGACGCCGCATTGGCGCAGATCGACCGCGCCTTCGGCAAGGGCTCGGTGATGAAGCTCGGCTCGAAGGAGGCGATGCAGGTCGAGGCGATCTCGACCGGTTCGCTCGGGCTCGACATCGCGCTGGGGGTCGGCGGCCTGCCGCGCGGGCGCGTCATCGAAATCTATGGCCCCGAAAGCTCGGGCAAGACTACGCTTGCGCTGCATTGCATCGCTGAGGCGCAGAAGATGGGCGGCACCGCGGCCTTCGTCGACGCCGAACATGCGCTCGATCCCGTTTATGCGAAGAAGCTTGGCGTCGACATCGACGAACTGATCGTGTCGCAGCCCGACACCGGTGAGCAAGCGCTCGAGATCGTCGACACGCTGGTGCGTTCGAACGCGATCGATGTGCTCGTCGTCGATTCGGTCGCGGCGCTCGTTCCGCGCGCAGAGATTGAGGGCGAGATGGGCGACAGTCATGTCGGCCTGCAGGCACGGCTGATGTCGCAGAGCCTGCGCAAGCTCACCGGGTCGATCAGCCGTTCGCGCTGCATGGTGATCTTCATTAACCAGCTGCGCATGAAGATCGGCGTGATGTACGGGAATCCCGAGACGACGACCGGCGGCAACGCACTCAAATTCTATGCCTCGGTCCGCCTCGACATTCGCCGCACCGGGCAGATCAAGGACCGCGACGAGATCGTCGGCAACACGACGCGTGTCAAGGTGGTCAAGAACAAGGTCGCGCCGCCGTTCAAGCAGGTCGAGTTTGACATCATGTACGGTCAGGGCATTTCGAAGATCGGCGAGATCCTCGACCTCGGCGTCAAGGCCGGGCTGGTCGAGAAATCGGGCGCCTGGTTCAGCTATGATTCGATCCGAATCGGGCAGGGCCGCGAGAATGCGAAGAATTTCCTGAGCGAGAATCCCGAGCTGATGCAGCGGCTCGAAAGCGCGATCCGCGGTCGCACCGATGCCGTGGCGGAAGAGATGATGACCGGTCCCGACGACGGGGAAGACGACGATCTCTGATCGTATCCGTCTCCCGTTCGGCCGGTCCCGTTTTCCGGGCCGGCCGGCCGGCGGCGGCGGGTCCACGCCCTCTGGGCCTGCAAGTTCTTCTCTTGAAGTAGGTCGGCCCGCCCGCCGTTGATGCGCCTCTCGGCGCCTTCGCATTGTTCGCGCTGGTAGTCTACCGGCCCCCGACGGGGGGTTCCGCAAGGTTTTTGTGAACCTGTCGGCTACCTGATCTGGAAATCCCCCTAAGGATGATTAGGGCGCGTTGTCTTTCGGCGTCAGGAAAAGCGACAGAACCATTTCGATGTGATTTTCGATGAAATCCTCATCGAAGGGATTCTGCTTTGACATGAATTGATATTCTTCGGACAGCGTGAACACCGACGTGGCCGCTCCGATGAATAGATAGCGCAGGTGCATCGGGTCGCCGCTGCGAAGCATGCCTTCCTCCTGCGCCTTTCGCAAAATCATCAGGTCCATGGCGATGCCGGGCGCGAGATGATTCTTGATCAGCCATTCCAGCCGCTTCTGCCCGCCTTCGTTGGCCTGGACCATGAAGCGGTGGAGTTGGGGAACCTTGGCGCTGAACAGGATGAACTCGCGCAGCATCAGACGCAGCAGGATGGGCTGATCGACCCCGTCCAGGCCCTGATATCGCTTTCGCTGCTGCGCGACATATTCGCCGAAAACATATTTGGCTGTGGCTTCCCACAGCAATTCCTTGTTGCCGAAATGATGCCCGATCAAACGGTGGTTGACGTCGGCCTTGTCGGCGATCTCCCGCGTGCTGGCGCCGTCGAATCCCTTGTCGGCGAACTCGCGCAGCGCCGCTGCGAGGATGGCCTGTTTGGTCTCGATCGCGCGCTGCTGCTCCCGCCGCTTGCGCCGCTGGGGTGCGCGCTGCGGGCTCGTCTCGGCTTTTGCGCCGTCTGCAGATATACTGGTCAATGGACTATTGTCCCACCTCTATCAGTCGCACGGGCCGCGCTGGCGGTATCAGCGCCCCTCGCGCCCCGTTTCGCGAATGCCCGTCGTTTAAGATACAGTTGTGCGCGACGCAACGTCGGGCGCGCCCGCGGCGGAGGGAAGAGGGGGGGCAGCGGCGCGCTACCCCCCCTCACCCCCCTCCAGAGGCGTCAGGCAGGCCTTCGAGCAGGCCGCCCTTCCGAAGCCAGTCGATGATCAGTGTGATGGCGGCATCCAACTGCTCCCGCTGGCCGATGTAATAATGATTGGCACCGGGGATGGTGTGCAGCTCCTTCGGACCGCCGAGGCTGCGATAGATGGTGTCGGTGTGCGAAGGCGGGCAGCAGTCGTCGGCGGCATTGGCGATCACCAGCGCGGGAACCGTGACATGCGGCCCCTGAAGCTCCGTGTTCGCGCGCGATTCGTCGATGCTCCATTGCGAAAGCCAGCTTCGCAGGGTCGCGAACCGCGCCAGCCCGATGGGGCCGTTGTTCACGGCCTCCGGTTCGCCGAGGTAGCAGATTCCGGGAGCTCTCCCGTTGGCGTCGAGCGTGGGGTCGAGCCACCGGGGGTCCGCCATGGTGCCGTGGGTCACGAAGCATCGTTCCTGATCGGCCGAACCGCGCCGCTTCAGCGCGTCTAGCGTCTCGCGCACCCACGCCGTAATCCGCTGGTTGCGGCCGATCTGCGCCGCGCGATAGGCCGCGACGAAATCGGGGGCATAGGGCGGCTTCGGCCCGTTGATGCAGTCATAGAGGTCGAAGGCGGCGTTGCGATCGGTCGGGTCGCCTTCGCTGCGCAGCGCAGCATCCATCGACTCGGTCATGATCCGCGCACGCGCCGAATGGGCGGCAAGCTGCATGATCGCATCGGCCGGCTGAAGCCCCGACAGGTCGATCGCATGGCCGCACGGCGTCGCCGTGATCGTCGGATTCTGGGCTTGCGACTGATAGAAGACCGAAAGCGAGGCCCCGCCGCTCCAGCCAGCGAGAATGACCGTCCTGTAGCCCAGTCGTTCGCGGGCATATCGGACATAGTGACCAAGGTCGACGAGCACCTTCTCCATGATCAGTGCGCTGTCGTTGTGCGGATAGCGGCTGCCGCACGCAAGCACCGGAACGCCGCGCCGCGCCAGCTCGCGCGGCAGCGGCAGTGTGTCGAGCGTCGCTGTGGGGTGCATGAAGAGGAGTACGGTGTCGCGGGTGGCGTCGGGGCGCCGCAGATGCATGCCCTGCAGGACTACGTTCGCCACCCCGCCGCCGTAGGTTTCGCGCGACTGCTGCGCCTCGGTGAATGCGATGAGAATAGGGGTGGTGGTGGGTTTTTGGTAGTCTTTTGCCATGATCGTGGCCTTTCGGTTGCGGGTTCGGTGACCTTGCGGTGGCGATGGAGGCGGCGTCAGTCGGGGGTGGCCAGCATGAAGCCGGCGTCCGGCGCGATGGGTTCGAGGCCGAGCGACCGCAGCATGGATCTGGCGGTGCAGATGGAGGCCGACGTCACCGGCAGGCCGAGCTTGTCCTCGACGACGGGGACCGCGGCGAGCGACGGCATCTGCACGCAGGCGGAGAGGACCACCATGTCGGCGCCATCGATCCGGAGCCGGTCCACATCGTCCACCAGCGCCATCGGATCGCGGCGCCCGACCTCGAGATTGTCCTGGATCGCCAGCGCGATCGCGTCGACCACGCGGATGCCCTGATCCTCGATATAATCGACGACCAGCGCGGTCAGCGCCGGCATATAGGGGGTCACGATCGCGACCGACCGGACGCCCGCGAGCCGGAGTTCGTCGACGAGGGCGCCGGCCGAGGTGATCACCGGCGCGGCGTGGCCTTCCTCGCGCATTCGCGCCTGCAGCGCGTCCTGGCTGGCGCAGTGATAGCCGCGGCCCATGCTCATGATCGCGACGAGGCAGGCATAACCGACCACGTCGACGGCGGCGTCGGCCAGTTCCGCCGCGCAGCGCAGGCTGTCCCGGTCCATCGCCGCGAGTTCTTCCTTCGTGACCTGCTTCATCCGCATCCGGCTCGAATGAAAGGTGAAGCGGTCGCCGGGATGCAGGCGTTCGCGCCCGCGCAGGATGGCGGGAATTTCTGTTTCCATCGTGGTGTTGGAGCTGGGAACGATCTGACCAATGCGCATGGGTGATTCCTGTTGACTGATGCTGACGGACCGGTGCGAGCCGGGGTCAATCGGCGGCCGAAAGGATGTGGACGACGCACACCGAGCCGATGCCGACCATATGGGCGAGCCCGAGACGGGCCCCCGGGTGCTGACGCGAGCCGGCTTCGCCGCGGAGTTGTCGCGCGATCTCGCAAATCTGGCCGACGCCGGTCGGACCGATAGGATGCCCCATCGCCAGAAGGCCGCCCGAGGGATTGATCGCAACGCGCCCGCCGATGTCGAAATCGCCGCGCGCCAGTTGTCCGGCGGCCTGCCCGGGCGGGCAGACGCCCAGCGCCTCGACGTAGAGCAGCTCCTCGATCGAGAAACCGTCGTGAAATTCGACGACGTCGAGGTCGCCGGGTGAAACGCCCGCTTCCGCGCAGCTCATGGCCAGCGTTTCACGGGTCAGCTCGGTGTCGGGATCGGCGCCGGGGTCGTAAACCCGCTCCGAGCGCGACGTCGACGAGAGGACCCGGACGCTGCGCGCGCGCGAGAGGCCGAGCCGCGCGATGGCGTCGTCGGACGCGACGATCACGGCGGCGGCGCCTTCCCCGATCGGGCAGCATTGCAGCCGGGTCAGGGGGCCGGAGATATTGGGGCCGGACAATATCTCCGCGAGCGAATAGCCCTTTTGCCGGTGCGCGTGGGGGTTCTTCGATGCGTTCCGGAAATTCTTTTCCGCGACCCGGGCAACCTGTTCGGCGGTGACCCCGTACCGGCGCATATAATCGTCGGCGAGCAGCGCGAAATGCGTGAAAGGCGAGGCATAGGCGTTGACCAGATCGGGAACGCCCGCCGCTTCGTGGGCGAGGCGGATCGGGGCGGGTTTGTCGAGCCCGATCGCGAGCGACACGTCCGCCATGCCGCTGGCGACTTCGAGAACCGCCTGACGTACGGCCGTCGATCCCGAAGCCGAGGCATTTTCGATCTGGGTGATCGGCAGGCCCGAGGCCCCGAGATGCCTCAGCATCGCACGGCTGGGCGCCATGCCGAGCAGCGCCGTCCCGCAATAGGCGGAGTCGATGGCGGAAAAGGCGATCCCGGCATCGGCCATTGCCTCGCGAATCGCCGTCAGGCCGAGTTCGACATAGGTCGTCTCGCTGAGCGGCTGGAACCGATGGAGGCCGATCCCGACGACATGGACGGGGCGATAATCGCGCAACGGCCGGCGCATCACGCCGCCTCGCACTTCTGGAACCGCAGGACGCGGTCGGTGCTTTCCTCGTCCGCCGCTCGCTCGACGAGCACGGTTTCGACCGCATCGCCCGCGGCGAGCGATTCGCCGGTCGAGTCGGTCATGATCGCCCGAATGACCGGGCCATCGTCGAGCGCGATCGACGCCACCGTATAGGGCACCGACAAATCGCGCCGGTTCGCGTGGGTCGTCGTCACGAATGCCACGATGCGCCCCCGCCCGGCCAGCGGGCGGTCGACCAGCTTCGCGGCCGGCGCCCCGCATTTTTCGCAGCCGTAGGGATTGGGCGGAAAGGCGACGCGGCCGCAGCCTTCGCATTCCTGCCCCCTGAGCGCCGGGTTCGGTTCGCCTTCCAAAAAGAGCCCCGCCAAAGCTTTTCCCCCATTTCAAAAAATGTGTTGACTTGGATAATATGAGATTATTAAATTCCTCAGTCAAGCAATACATGGGAGTGGGTTTTGCAACAGGCCAGGCCGATCCGTATCGAGCGCAGCGGGGCGATCGCGACGATCATCCTCGACCGTCCGGCGCGCGCCAACACGATCACGATGCAGCTCACGGTCGATTTCAACGACGCGCTCGACGAACTCGAGGCCGATCGCGAGATCGCGTGCATCCTGGTGACCGGTGCGGGCGAAAAGCATTTCTGCGGCGGCGCCGACCTGCGCGAGATCGAGGACATGATCACCGAAGAAGGCGTCACCGGCGATCCGCGCCGGGATTTCGTCAGCCATATCGAGGCGGTGGCGAAGCCGGTCATCGCGGTCATCAACGGCGCGGCAATGGGGGGCGGGTGTGAAATCGCGCTTGCCTGCGATTTCCGCATCATGGTGGACGACGCGAAGATCGGCCTTCCCGAAATCCGCTTCGGCGCGCTGCCCGGGGCCGGCGGCACGCAGCGCCTGCCGCGGCTGGTCGGGCTCGCCAAGGCCAAGGAACTGATCCTGCTCGGCGGCTCGCTGAGTGCGCGCGAGGCGCTTGCGGTCGGCCTGGTGACGGCGGTCGCGTCGCGAGAGGCGCTCGACCGGTGCGTCGAGGATCTGGTGGGGCAACTCGTCGGCAAGGCGCCCTATGCCCTCGCGGCCGGCAAGGCGCTCCTCAACCGGTCGCTCGACCTGCCGCTCGCGGAGGGGCTGGCGATAGAGCGCCGGGTCGTCCGCGACATGGGATCGAAGGAGGAGCGCGACGATTTTCGTGAGCGTTCGATGACGAACGATGCCGTCTATGCGGGGATATTCTCTCCGCACAAGACGACGGTGCGCTGAAGGGGGGATAGCGTTGAACCGGCAGATTCTGACATTGGAAGGGCGCACATGCCTCGTCACCGGAGCGGGGCAGGGCGTCGGCCGCCGGATCGCCCTGCATTTTGCCGGAGCGGGAGCCCGGGCAGTCGTCGTCAATGATTTCCGCGCCGACCGCGCGGAGGCGGTTGCGGAAGAGGTTCGCGCGCTGGGGGGCGAAGCGGTCGGCATCGCGGCGGACGTGACCGACCGCGATGCCGTGGAGGCGATGGTGGCGAAGGCCGCGGAGGCGTTCGGTCCGGTCGATATCCTCGTCAACAATGCCGGCAACATGGGGGCGAAGCCGGACGAGGTCGAACCGGCACCATTCTGGTCGGCATCCCGCGCGACGTGGGACGCCTTTCTGGGCGTCAATCTGTACGGCGTGCTGAACTGCTCCAGTGCCGTTCTGCCGGCGATGATGGAGCGGAAATTCGGCCGGCTGGTCACGATCGTATCCGATGCCGGACGGGTCGGCGAACCGGGTCTCGAAATCTATTCCGCGGCGAAGGCCGGCGCGGCGGGCTTCACGCGCGCGGTTGCCAGAACGATGGGACGTCACGGGGTGACGGCGAACAATATCGCCATCGCGACGACGCGCACGCCGGGCGTGGCCGACGTCACCGAGGACCCGGAACGCGCCCGCCGGATGCTCGGCCAATATGTGATCCGGCGGTTCGGCGAGCCGGAGGATATCGCCAACATGGCGCTTTTCCTCGCGTCGGACGCGGCAAGCTGGATCACCGGGCAAACCTACCCCGTCAATGGGGGCTATTCCTTCGCTCTGTAGACGGCAAAAGCTCTGCGGAAACGGATCGGGAGAGAGATTTTGGAAAAGGCCGAGTTCTACAGAGACGCGCGACACGATTGCACCGGCCCGTGCCAGGGCCTGACCGTGATCGAGCTGACGACGTCGTGGGCCGGCCCGATGGCCGGTTGCATCCTCGCCGACTTCGGCGCCCGGGTCATCAAGGTCGAGCATCCGGCGGGCGAAGTGATGCGGCGCCAGCCGCACGGCATCCCCGGTTCGGACCTGATGGTCCAGCACGAGACGGTGAACCGGAACAAGCAGAATGTCGCCCTCGACGTCCGCGACCCGGACGACAAGGCGGCGTTCCTGAAGCTGTGCGAACAGGCGGACGTCCTGATCGAGAATTTCAAGCCCGGAACCCTTGCCAAATGGGGTCTGGGCTATCACGACATCGCGAAGATCAAGCCCGACATCGTCTATGTCTCGATCAGCGGCTTCGGGCAGTTCGGGCCGCTGTCGGACCGGGCCTGTTACGACCCGATCGCCCAGAATTACTGCGGCTGGACGTCGGTGGCGGGTGAGCCGGGAGCGGGGCCGTTGAAGGCGCCGACCTATCTGGCGGACGACCTCGCCGGCCTGCATGCGGCGCTGGGGCTGCTCGCGGCGCTGCGCCATCGCGATCGCACCGGCGAGGGGCAGCATGTCGACGTCGCGCTGACCGACTGCCTGCTCTATACCAGCAACGGGAATCTGACCGTCGGCGCCTATGGGCTCGACCTGCCCAAGACGGGCAACCAGTTCCTGAAGGCGATGCCGGCCAACACCTATCCGTGCGCCGACGGCCACGCCTATATCGCGACGCTGCTCGATACGCACTGGGATGCGATGGCCGAACTGATCGGCCGGCCCGACCTGTCGGGTCTGAAGCTCGCCGAACGGCTCGAACGCCGCGAAGAGTTGAACGGCCTGCTCGCGGGCTGGTGCGCGCCGCGCCCCGTGGACGAGGTCATCGCCGCCTTTTCGGCGCGCGGATTGGCCGTCACGCGCGTCAATACCTACGCCGACGTCGCCGCCGAGCCGCACATCGCCGCGCGCGATATGTTGCAAGCCGTGCGCCTGTCCGACGGGGTGGAGGCGAAGCTCACCGGCCCATCGGTCAAATTCTCGCGCACGCCGACGACGATCCGCCATCCGGCGCCGCCGATCGGCCAGCACGATCCGGACCTGATCGGAAGAGAGAAATCATAACATAAAATCAGATGGATAATTGGGAACAAGGGCCGCGCATATGGTCCTGACATTGGGGAGGGAAGAGATGTCTGTTGCGTATACCATCAAGGCCAGAATGGGACTTCTGACGGCGACGGCGCTGGCGCTGTCGCTCCAATCCCCCGCCGCGTTCGCGCAGGACGCCGGAACCGGGCAGTCGGCGCGCCCCGACGCATCGGGCAGCGGCCTCGACGAGATCATCGTCACGGCGCGGAAGCGCGAGGAGAATCTGCTCGACGTGCCGGTGTCGGTCGCGGTCGTCGGGGGACAGAGCCTCGACAAGCAGGGCGTCCAGATGCTCGGCGAAGCGCTGAAGGCGGTGCCCGGCGTGTCGGTGACGCCCACCCCGGTCGGCGACCTGCTGTTCATTCGCGGGATCGGGTCGGGCGAGAACCAGGGTTTCGAAATGTCGGTCGGCACCTTCGTCGACGGCGTCTATTTCGGGCGCGGCCAGTCGTCGCGGCACGCCTTCCTCGACGTCGACCGCATCGAGGTGCTGAAGGGGCCGCAGCCGATCCTGTTCGGCAAGAACACGATCGGCGGCGCGCTGAACATCACGACGCGCAAGCCGACGGACACGTTCGAGGCGTCGATCCAGGAATATATCGAGCCGCAGTTCGGGACGTTCCGCACCACCGGCATCCTGTCGGGGCCGCTGTCCGACACGCTCGCGGCGCGTGTGGTGTTCCGCTCCTATATCACCGACGGTTTCGTCAAGAACACATTCCTGGGCACCGAAGAGCCGCGGCGGCGCGACTGGGTGGGGCGCGCGACGCTGGCGTGGAACCCGACGGACCGGTTGGAGGTCCTGCTGAAGGGCGAATATGGCAAGGCGCGGATGCGGGGCGGGCGCGCGCAGATCAGCAAGGCGTCGCCGACTTTGCGGCAACTGATCCAGCCGATCGATCCCAACGCCGAATATGAGCTGAACTATCGCAAGTCGGGGCCCGGGGTGGCCAACCGCTTCAACCGGGAGTTCGAGGATGCGTCCACGTACAACGCCAACCTCACCGCGACGCTCGACCTAGGCTCGCACACCCTGACCAGCGTCACCAGCTATGCCGGCTATGACGTCGATTATGCCTTCGACAGCGATTTCACGCCGCTCGACCTGATCCATCAGCTATGGGATCAGAGCTGGCGGTCGTGGGCGCAGGAACTGCGGCTGGCGTCGGCGTCGGGCGGGGTGTTCGAATATCAGGGGGGCGTCTATCTGTCGTCGGAAAAGCTGCGCAGCGACAAGCTGGCGTTCCTGAATTTCTCGCAGACCCCGCTGCCGTTCGGCAGCGGCACGCGCGTGCAGAATTTCCGGCAGACGACGGACAACTGGTCGGTCTTTGCCGAGGGCACGATCAACGCCACCGATGCGCTGTCGCTCGTCGCCGGCTATCGCTACACCTACGACAGGAAGGGGATGGACAAGCGATTCTATTTCTCCGACCTCGGCTCGCTGACGCCCAATCCCAATCTGACGATCTTCTCGGCGATCGGGCTCGGCGTTCCGCATCAGCTGAACGACATCGAGCGCAGCACGAACAACCATTCGCTCGCGCTGACGCTGCGCTACAAGCCGGGCGACGTGATGTACTATGCCTCCTACACGCAGGGCTTCAAGGCCGGCGGCTTCGACGAGGGGGACACCAAGGGCAAGCTGAACGCGATCATCTTCGACGACGAGAAGGTCGACAGTTTTGAGATCGGCATCAAGGGCGAAAGCGCCGACCGGCGGCTGCGCGGGCAGGTCGCGGCCTTCTATAGCCAGTACGACAATCTGCAGGTCAGCATCTTCGACGGCGTCGCGGCGCTGATCGTCGGCAATGCGGCGGCGGCCACCTCCGCGGGCGTCGAGGCGCAGGCCCAGTTCGCCGCGTCGGACCGGCTGACGCTGGGCGTGTCCGCGACCTATCTGAAATCGGAATATGATTCCTATCCGGCCGGTCCCTGTCCGTTCGGCCAGGGCACGACCTGCAACCTGACCGGAAAGCGGCTGCCCTATGCGCCGAAATTCTCCGGGACGCTCAACGCGCGCTGGGAGGACGGGCTCGCCGGCGGCTGGACCTATTCGGTCGACGGGCAATTGTTCCACAGCGGTTCCTTCTTCACCGCGGGCGACCTCGATCCCTTCGTGGCGCAGCGGGCGTTCACCAAGCTCGACGCGTCGATCACGCTGACGTCGCCGAACGAGGCGTTTTCGCTCGCGCTGGTGGGCAAGAATCTGACCGACAAGACGACCGCGCATTTCGGCGACGACATCCCGCTGTCGAACATCCTCGGCAACAATTACGAGCAATATGTCGACCCGCCGCGGACGATCGCGGTGCAATTGCAGTTCAAGTTTCGGTGAAGGATGATCGCGAGCCCCGACGTCCGGGCGCTCGCGGGGACCACGGAGTGACATGATGACGGCAGAGACTTTGGCTCGCGAGGCGCCCGGCGCGAAAGCACCGGCCACCACGAAGGAAGAACTGGTCGGGAGGGCGAAGCGCCTGTCCGCGCTGCTGGCCGCGGAGGCGCGCGAGGCCGAGGCGCTGCGGCGCCCGACCGACACGGTCATCCGGGCGCTGGAGGAGGCGGAGATCTTCAAGCTGATGGCGCCGCGCGTGTACGGCGGGTTCGAGTTCGACCTCGACACCTTCTTCGAGGTCGGACTCGCGCTGAGCGAGGGCGACGCGTCGATGGCCTGGGTCGCGAATTTCTATATCGAGCATGTCTGGATATTCTGCCTCTTTCCCCGCGCGTTCCAGGAAGAGCTGTTCGCGAGCCGGAGCTATGCGCTGGCCCCGGCGATGCTGTCCCCGACCGGCCAGGTGACGCGCGTCGAGGGAGGGTATCGCCTGAACGGGCGCTGGTCGTGGAGCACGGGGATCATGCACGCCGACTGGGTGCTGCCCGCGGCGATCGTGACGCGCGAGGACGGCAAGCGGGTGCCGATGTTCTTTGCCTTGCCCCGATCGGAGGTGCGGGTGGAGGACACGTGGTTCGTCGACGGGATGCAGGCGACCGGCAGCAACGACGTGCTGATCGAGGACGCCTTCATCCCCGACGGCCGGATGCTGTCCTTCCCCGACATGATCGAGGGCAACACGCCCGGAGCAAGCCTCCACCCGAACCCGCTCTACCGCACGCCGATGCTGCCGACGCTGGGACTGGCGGCGGCGATGCCCGCGTTGGGGCAGGCGCGCAACAGCGTGCGCCTGTTCAAGGAACGGCTGCTGGCGCGGAAGGCGGAAGGCGGAACGCGCCGGGTCGGCACCGCAAGCTATATGCGACTGGCCCGCGCCGAGGTTCAGGTCGAGCAGATCTACCTGCTGCTGCGGCATCTGGTCGAGGACGTCATGCGGCTGCGTAACGACGCGACGCGCGTCGACCGGACGCGCTGGGCCACGCAGCTTGCCCATGCCGTCGACCAGTCGAAGAGCGTCATCGCCTATGTCTGCGAAGCGGCGGGCGCCAGCGGCCATTTTCAGGACAGCCCACTGGGTCGGGCGGCGCGTGACGTGAACACCGTCGGGGCGCATATCGTGTTCGACCTCGACGCCCGCCTCGAACTGCATGGAGCCGCGCTGCTTGGCGAGGAAATTCCTGGGATTCTGGTATGATTCCGATGTTCGGCTTCCCTCCGATCCGGGAGATTTGACGATGGCAGTCGTGGATCTGGAAATCCGGGATTCGATAGCAGTCATCACGCTCAATCGCCCCGAACGGCTCAACGCGATGGATGCCGAAATGGCGGTCCGGCTGATCGACGTCTTCGAGCATGTCCGCGCCGCCGACGAACTGCGCGTCGCCATCCTGACCGGCGCCGGGACCAAGGCCTTTTGCGCGGGAGGCGACCTCGACGCGGTCATCCCGCTGATGACGGGGGCGCGGGCACCCGAAACCGAATGGGAAAGGCGGTGGCTGGACATCCGCAAAGAAGGTGGGCGCAAGAGCGGCGGACCGTTCAAGACCGATATCGGAAAGCCCCTGATCGCGGCCGTCAACGGCCATGCGGTGGCCGGCGGGATGGAGCTGGTGATGAACTGCGACATCCGCGTCGCGGTCCCGCACGCCACCTTCGGCATTCCCGAGGTCAAGGTCGGGCTGTTCCCCGGCGGCGGATCGACGGTGCGCCTGCGCGACCAGATTCCCTTTGCCCACGCGATGCACATGCTGCTGACCGGGGAGGCCATCTCGGCCGAGGAGGCGCGGGCCTATGGGTTCGTCAACAGCCTCGTCGATCCCGCGCTGCTCATGGACGAGGCGATGCGCATCGCGAGCCGCATCGCCGCCAACGGCCCGCTCGCGGTACAAGCGGTGCGCAACTCGGTGCGCGCCACGCTGGGCCTGCCAGAGACGGAGGCGCTCGCGGTCGAAACCGAATTTTCGGCGCGGGTCCACGCCACCGACGATGCCGTCGAGGGGCCCCGCGCCTTTCTGGAGAAGCGCCCGCCGGTCTTCAGGGGACGCTGACGTATCGCGGCCGGGCCGCACGGGAGAATGTCATGGATAACCGGGTGCAGGGGCTACATCATCTCGCGATCAGCACGGCGGACATCAAGACGCAGATCGATTTCTTCACCGACAAGCTGGGGATGGAACTGGTGGCGCTGTACTGGATGCACGGCGCCAAGGAGACGTGGCACGGCTTTCTGCGCATGAACGACGAAAGCGCGGTGGCCTTCGTGCAGGGGCCGCTCGTCGCGAGCATTCCGCAAAAGTTCGGCGAGACGCACGCGGGCAATCCGACCGCGGCGAGCGCCGCCGGAACGACGCAGCACATCGCGTTGAAGGTGAAGGGCATGGAGGACCTGCTGCGGATGCAGGCGCGGCTGCGGTCCAGGGGCGTGCCGGTGCTGGGGCCGGTCGACCATGGTTTCTGCAAGTCGATCTATTTCGCCGGGCCCGAGGGGCTGGCGCTCGAACTATCCTGTTCCGACGCGCCGATCGCGCCCGATAGCTGGATCGATCCCGACGTCGTGGCGCGCGCGGGCATCAGTCCGGAGGAGCTTGAGCGATACCGGAACCCGCCGGTCTATGAGCCGTCGGCGCAGGGGGTTTCGCAGCCCGGACCGGACGCGCCCGGACCGCATATGACCAACTATCCGCCGGGCATTTATGAAAAGCTGATCGCGCTGTCCGACCAGCAGGTCTGGGACGCGAGCGAAAGCGCGCCACCGGTGGGCAGCGCGCAATGACGGTCGGCGGGGGGCCGCTCGCCGGCATTCGCATCATCGAACTGGCGGGGCTGGGGCCGGCGCCGTTCGGCGCCATGCTGCTTGCCGACATGGGGGCGGAGGTGGTCCGCGTCGAGCGCGTCGACGGGGGGAGCGGTATCGGCGTCGCGGTGCCCTTCGACGTGCTGGCGCGCAATCGCCGGTCGATCCGCCTCGACCTGAAACAGGACGAGGGCAAGGCGGCGCTGCTGCGCATGATCGACGGCGCCGACGGGTTGATCGAGGGGTTCCGACCCGGAGTGCTCGAACGGCTCGGCTTCGCCCCCGACCTGCTGCTCGAACGGAATCCGAAGCTGGTGGTCGGCCGGATGACGGGGTGGGGGCAGGATGGGCCGCTCGCGCAGCGCGCCGGGCACGACATCAACTATATCGCGCTCGCGGGGGCGCTGTTCAGCATCGGCGGCCGGGGCGGGCCGCCGGTGCCTCCGCTCAATCTGGTGGGCGATTTCGGCGGCGGCGGGCTGGTGCTCGCCTTCGGCGTCGTCTGCGCGCTGCTCGAGGCGCGGGGGTCGGGGAAGGGGCAGGTGGTCGACGCGGCGATGGTCGACGGTGCCGCGCTGCTGACCGCCGGCGTGCACGGAATGCTCGCGCAGGGCATGTTCCGCGAGGATCGTGGCGGCACGATCCTGAACGGCGGCGCGCCCTTCTATGCCGTTTATGAGTGCGCCGACGGCGAGTTCGTCACGATCGGTTCGCTCGAGCCGCAGTTCTTCGCGCTGTTGCAGGAGCGGCTGGGGATCGACCCGGCGGAGTTCGGAAACCGCAACGACCCGCGGCAGTGGGACGGCCAGCGCGAGCGGCTCGCCGCCATCTTCCGCAGCCGGACGCGCGACGAATGGACCCGGCTGCTCGGCGACAGCGACGTCTGCTTCGCCCCGGTGCTGCGCATGACCGAGGCCCCGCAGCACCCGCACAATGCCGCGCGCGGGGTGTTCGTCGAGGTCGGCGGCCTCGTCCAGCCGGCCCCGGCGCCGCGCTTCAGCCGCACCGCGGCGGGCGCCTGCACACCGCCCGCCGTGCCGGGGGCCGACACCGACGCGGTGCTCGCCGCCTATGGCTTCAGCCGCGAGGAGGTCGCGGCGCTCCACGCGGGCGGCGTGGTGGCGGGGGCCGCGGATGCGGACTGAGCCGGCGCTCGATGCGCGCGCGCTGCGGCAGGTCTTCGGGCTGTTCGCCACCGGGGTCACCGTCGTCACCGCGCGCCACGCCGACGCGGAGCCCGTCGCGATCACCGCCAACTCCTTCACCTCGGTCTCGATGGAGCCACCGCTCGTCCTCTGGTGCCTCGACAACCGGAGCCGCCACCTTCCGGCCTTCGCGCCGGGACGGATGTTCGCGGTGCACGTGCTGAACGACGGCCAGGTCGAGCTGGCGCTGCGCCACGCCCGGTCGGGCGGCGCGCCCGAAAGCCCGCGCGCGGCGCGCCCCGCGCTTCCCGTCGTCGAGGGAGCGCTGGCGCGCATCGAGTGCCGCGTCGCCGACCGCCCCGTCGCGGGGGACCATCACATCATCATCGGGCGCGTCCATGACGTCGCGGTCGCCGACGGCGCCCCGCTGGTCTTTCACGCAAGCCGGTTCGGACGCTTCGCCCCGGCCTGATACCAGGGATCACCGGGCGGGCCGGCTGGGGTGCGCGTAATAGTGGCTCATGTCGAAATCGGGGAAATCGATCGCTTCGATCGCGGCGCGGGCGCGGTCGAGTTCGGCGATGATCCGGTCCTCCATGTCGTAGCGGAACGCGTCCTTCAGTTGCGGTTCGGCGGCGCCGCCGCGCGCCGCGGGGTCTTCGAGGAACCAGTCCACCGTGCGCCGGATGCCGTAGGCGACCGGCGCGGGCGTGTAGCCGAGCGCGGCGAGGTCGCCGATGTCGAGGACGTGATGCCCGACGGTCAGCGGCCAGCGGGCATAGGGCCACGCCGGGCGCGCGAGCGCCGCGGGCGCCGAGACCAGTTCCACCGTCCTGCCCATCGCGTCGGCGATCAGCCGTATCCACTTGCGATGCGAGATCGGCTCGCCATCGGCGCAGTTGAAGACCCGCCCCGCCGATGTCCGCCGGTCGCGCACGGCGGCCAGCACGATCCGCGCCGCATTTTCGGCATAGAGCGCGCTTTGCAGCAGGAAGCCGCCTTCGGGGACGATGATGCGCTCGCGCCCGTCGAGCAGGCGGCGGATGATGCTCCATTCGACCGCGCCGGGCTGGCGCGGCCCGTAGATGCGGGGATAGCGCAGGATCGTGGTCGCGAGATCGCCCTGCGCGTGCGCCCATTGCAGCGCCGTGTCGGTCTCTACCACGCGCGCGCCGAATTTCCCGACGGGGTCGAGCGGGACGTGCGGCGGCATCGGCAGGCCTTCGTCCAGATATTGTACCGACCAGTCGCGCGCTTCGCCGGTTTCCGAGGTCGGCCGCACGGTCGCCGGCGGGTCGATCCACCCGGGATAGAAGGTCGAGGTGATGCCGACCAGATGCTCGACATGGCCCGTCAGCGCCTGCGCGACGAGGCGGAGGCGGCCATATTGCACGATCGCGGTGTCGAAATAGCGCCCGGCAACGGCCTGCTGCACGGATTCGAGGAAATTCGGGTCGGCCGCCAGATGCTCGACCGGACCGTCGAAGGCGACGGGATGGCGCCCGGTGTTCATCACCGCGATCCGGTGCCCCTCGGCGATCAGGGCGTTGACCACCAGCGCCCCCGTCGGCCCGCCGCCACCGACCAGCAGGATGTGCTTGTGTTGGTCCATCGTCTCTCTCTCCAGCGAAACGAGCCATCCGGGTCATGGGGCCCGATCTCTATCGTTCCTTATTTGGAGAAAATAGACAGTTATAATTATCCTATCAAGGAATTTATATTTCATGCGCTGGAGCATGGCGATGTCGGGGTCCATGCGAGGCAGGCGCACGTAGCTGGACCCCGGCTTTCGCCGGGGAACTGCTATTTGTCGAAAAGGGATAATGGCCGACTTGTTTCAGGGTCCAAGGTCCGCCCGCACCTGGAAGGGTCCGACCATGGATGCTGAAACGATATCGGCATTGGTGTCGGTCAGGCCGCGGCGACGACGATGATCTCAACCTTGTATTCAGGCGTAGCCAGCTTCGCTTCGCCGGTGGCGCGCGCGGGGGCGTCCTTGCCGTCGACCCATTCGTCCCACACCGCGTTCATTTCCGCGAAGTCGGCCATGTCGGCGAGCCAGATCGTCGCCGAGAGGATCTTCGACTTGTCCGAGCCGGCGGCGGCGAGCAGCGTCTCGATCGCGGCGAGCACGGCGCGCGTCTGGGCGGTGACGCTTTCGCCCGGCGCCCCGACCTGACCCGACAGGTAGATGGTCCCGTTGTGGACGACCGCCTGGCTCATGCGCCGCCCGGACTCGATACGGTTGATGGTCATGCTGTTTCCTTTCGATGTTGTTGCAGGTGTCAGGAGCGGCCGTAGCGCGCGAGCGACAGGTCGGCGGTTTCGATGTCGGGCTGCCGGCCGCCGATCAGGTCGGCGATCACGCGCGCCGATCCGCACGCCATCGTCCAGCCCAGCGTGCCGTGGCCGGTGTTGAGGAACAGGTTGGGATAGCGGGTCGGGCCGACGACCGGCGTGCCGTCGGGCGTCATCGGACGCAGGCCCGACCAGTAGGTGAGGGCGTCGATGGCACCGCCGCCCGGGAACAGGTCGGTCAGCGAATGGAGCAATGTCTCGCGCCGCCGCTCGGGCAGGGCATTGTTGTACCCCGAAATCTCCGCCATGCCGCCGACGCGGATGCGGTCGCCGAGGCGGGTGATCGCGATCTTGTAGCTTTCGTCCATCAGCGTCGAAAGCGGCGCGTGCGCGGCGTCGGCGACGGGCACGGTGATCGAGTAGCCCTTGACCGGATAGACGGGCAGGGTCAGCCCCAGCGGGCGCAGCATCTGCGGCGAAAAGCTGCCGAGCGCGACGACATAGGCGTCCGCCGTCACCAGACCCCGGTCGGTTTCGACCCCGACATCGGGCCGCAGCGCCTGAATCCGGGTCCCGTAGCGGAAGGTGACGCCGCGCGCCTCCGCCATGCGGGCGAGCGCGGCGGTGAATTTGAAGCAGTCGCCGGTTTCGTCGCCGGGCAGCCGCAGCCCGCCCACCACCTTGTCGCGCGCCGCGCCCAGCCCGGGCTCGACCGCCACGCAGCCGTCGCGGTCGAGCACCTCGAACGGGACACCGCTCGCGCGCAGCACCGCGATGTCCTTTGCCATGCCGTCGAGCTGCTTCTGGGTGCGGAACAGCTGCAGGGTGCCGCCGGTGCCTTCGTCATAGGCGATGCCGGTCGTCTCGCGCAGCGCGACGAGGCAGTCCTTGCTGTATTCGGCGAGGCGGACCATTCGCGCCTTGTTCACATGATAGCGCGCGCTGGTGCAGTTGCGCAGCATCGCCAGCAGCCACCGCAGCATCGCGCCGTCGATCTGCGGCCGCAGGATCAGCGGCGCGTGCCGCATCATCAGCCAGCGGATCGCCTTCATCGGGATGCCGGGTGCGGCCCACGGGGCGGAATAGCCGGGCGAGACCTCGCCCGCGTTGGCGAAGCTGGTTTCGAGCGCCGGGCCGGCCTGGCGGTCGAGCACCACCACCTCGTGCCCCGCTTCGGCCAGATACCAGGCGGTGGTGACGCCGATCACCCCGCTGCCAAGAACCGCGATCTTCATGCCGGCCTCCCTGAAATAACCCCCGCGAAGGGAAGATAATGCCGGTCGTAACGATGGCCGAGCGACGTCAGTATCTCGTAGGAAATGGTCCCCGCATCGCGCGCGAGGACGTCGACCGGCTGGTGCGGGCCGATGATCTCGACCCAGTCGCCTTCCTCCGGCTGCCCGGCGGGCAGGTCGCTGACGTCGAGCGTGATGCTGTCCATCGACACGCGCCCGAGGATCGGCAACCGCCGGCCGTCGAACCAGGCGGCGCCGCGATTGCCGAGCGTGCGCGGCAGGCCGTCCGCATAGCCGACGCCGATCGTCGCGATGCGCGTCGGCCGGGTGCAGCGATGGGTGAGGTCGTATCCGACCCCGGTGCCTTCGGGGACGGTGCGGACCTGCACGACCCGCGCGTCGAGCCGGACGACGGGTTCGAGCGCGTCGGCCGGGTCGCCGCTGGGCGATCCGCCGTAGAGCGCGATCCCCGCCCGCACGACGTCCTTGTGATAGGGGGCCGCCAGAAAGGCGCCGCCCGAATTGGCGAGCGACCGGGGAACGCCGGGAAAGGCGGCCGCCAGCCGGTCGAACGCGGCGATCTGCATCGCGTTGGCCTCGCTGTCGGGGGTGCCCGACGAGGCGAGGTGGCTCATCACCAGCCGCAGGTCGACCGCCTGGCGGAAGCGATCGTCATGCGCGAGCCGGACGCCGTCTTCGGGGGCGAGCCCGAGCCGCGACATGCCGCTGTCGAGTTGCAGGACGGCGGGAAGCCGCCGATCGAGCGCGCGCGCGGTCTCGGCCCAGCGCTCCGCCTGACCAGGCGAATTGAGGACGGGAACGATCCCGTGCCGCGCGCATAGCGGCTCGACGCCCGGCGGCAGGCCGTTGAGGACGATGAGTTCGGCCTGCGGCGGAAGTTCGTCGCGGATCGCCAGCGCCTCGTCGAGATGCGCGACGAAGAAGCGGCGACAGCCGGCATCCCACAGCGCCGAGGCCACCGGACCGCTACCGAGGCCATAGGCATCGGCCTTCACCACCGCCGCAGCCGTAGCGGGGGCGACGCGCGCGGCGATGGCCGCATAGTTGCGGGCCAGCGCCGGCAGGTCGATCCAAAGCCGGCCGCAGCGGGCCGTGGGCGCGCGATTATCTGGCAAAGACGATCCCCTTCCGGCAAAAAGAATATCAGAATAATGTTGGATTTTGGATGCGAATTACGCGTGATTATTCTGTTTTTGCGGTTTTGGTTGAATTAAGTTTCATCCTCATGCGATAGGGTTCGAATGGACGCCATCGACCGCAACATCGTCCGGCTGCTGCGCCTGAACGGGCGCATGCCGAATCGCGAGCTGGCGGCCGAGGTCGGGCTTTCCCCTTCGGCCTGCCTGCGCCGGGTCGGCAACCTGGAAGCGAGCGGGGTGATCCGCGGCTATACGGCGATCGTCGCGCCCACGGAACGGGACGGGCTGATCGTCATCATCCGTATCACGCTGGAGCGGCAGACCGAGGCCTATCTCAACCGGTTCGAGGAAGCCGTCCGCCAGCACCCGGAAATCGAGGAATGTTTCCTGATGACGGGCGATCCCGATTACATCCTGCGGATCACCGCCGCCGATGCCGCGGCCTACGAGGAAATCCACAAGACGATCCTGTCGCGCCTTCCCGGCGTCGAGCGCATCCATTCGAGCATCGCGGTGCGCAGCGTTCCGAAGCATGCGGGCGTGCGGCCGAAGGGTGCGTATCGCTGACGCCGCGGCGCGATTCCGCCGCGCGCGCTCCGACCTTGCCCGGCGCGTGAGGTCCGCATCCCCTATCCATAATGAAGCGCTGCGAAATTTCTCGCGCGCCATCGCGCGGGCGTGATCCGAAATCCCCCCATCGTGCGCATAGAAATATGGGATTCGATGGCGGCCGTCGCGTCGGAAGAGGGGGGATCGGAATGCTCAATGGTTTTAGGCGTGGAACGTCGCCTGGCCGCCCACTCGCCAATCTCTTCAGCTTCGGGGAAGGGGCCGCGCGCATCCGCGCCGAACAGCGCAAGGCGGCGCTGCGCCGATCGTCGATCCTGTCCAGCCGCCTGTCGGTCGAGGCGCTCGAGCCGCGCCTGCTGCTGTCCGCCGACGTCGCGCCGATCGACGTCGGACTCGGCCTTGGCCTTCCGTCCGGGCTGGTCGCCAGCATGGAGCCCTCTGCCAAATTCCTGACCGTGATGCCGTTCGACGGGGCCGGCGCCGGCACCGGCATCAGCGGCATCGCGCCGGGCATCGACATGTCGGCGCTTTCGGTGCGGGTCGGCGGCTATGCGCTCGATGTCGACGGCGCCGACACGGCCAGCGGCTTTTATGCCCATGGCGGCTCCGGCGGCTCGGGATCGGCGGGCGCGCCGGGCGCCACCGCCGCGCTGACGACTTTCGGCGGGGCGGATGGGGAGGGCGAGGGGATCTCGCTTCTGTCCTTGTCGGCCCCGACGGCCGTGCCCCCGGTCACCGGTTCGCTCGACGTGCCGGGCGCGACGCAGAGCTTCACCTTCACGCTGACCGAGGCGCGCAAGGTCTATTTCGATTCGCTGACCGACCGGTCGAACATCCGCTGGTCGCTGGTCGGGCCGAACGGCACGCTCGTCAACGGCCGTGCCTTCGGCGCGTCGGATTCGATCGATATCTCCGGGTCGAACATCCTCGACCTGGCCGCCGGCGACTATCGGCTGACCGTCGATGGCGACGGCGACGCGACGGGGGCCTTCGCCTTTCGCCTGCTCGACATCGCCAATGCGGCGCCTATTCAGGCCGGCGCGCTGGTTTCGGCGCAGAACGAGGGGCGCGCCACCGACCTCTATGCCTTCGACGCGGTCGCCGGCGAACGCTATTTCTTCGACCGGCAGACGCTGACCGGCGGCACGGTGAGCTGGCGGCTGATCGGTCCCGACGGCGAATATGTGCGCGGCCCGGACTATTACAACGATTCGGGCGTGTTCGCGCTCGATCGGACCGGCACCTACACGCTCGCGATCGAGGGGGCGGACAGCAACAGCGCCGCGTTCGACTATGGCTTCATCCTGTCGCGCGTGACCGCGACCGAAGCCGCGCTGACGCCGGGCGAACTGGTGCGCGGGCGGATCGAGGGCGCGGGCGACACGATCACCTATATCTTCGACCTGGCGGGCGAGACGCGGCTGCTGTTCGATGCGCTGCGCGACGACCGCGGCTTTCAATGGAGCCTGGCCGGCCCGCGCGGCACGGTGGTCGACGGGCGCTATTTCTGGAATTCGGAAGGCAGTTCGGGCCAGCCCCTGCTGGCGCTGCCCGCGGGGCGCTACCGGCTGACGGTGGGCGGCGGCGGAAGCGACGCGCGGGGCGACTTCGCCTTCCGCCTGCTCGACGCGGGCGCGGCGCAGGACGTGACGGCGCTGCCCGGGTTCGGGGGCGCGGTCGGCGACGGCGGGGTGAGCGACGCGATCGGGCGCGGCGAGGGCGCGCCGCTCGACTATTCGGGGCTGCCCGGGACCGTCAACCACGGCTGGGACGTCAATCGGCAGAAGGACCTGATCGTCGCCGATTCGGACGCGCTGCGCCCGGCGACGCTGACGCTGGAGGCGTGGGTGCGCAGCGCGGAGGCCGTCGACGACGGCGACGGCGGCATCATCATCTTCGGCGGCGACCCCTATCAGACGATCCTGTTCAAGGGGTCGAGCACGTCGTGGGACGACGGCTATGGCCTGCTGCGGATCGGCGACACGGTCCGCTTCTATCTCAACGACTGGTACGACGCCTATATCGAGGCGCCGATCGAGAGCGAGCGGTGGGTGCACGTCGCCGCCACCTATGACGGCGCGGTCATGCGGCTGTATGTCGATGGGTTGCAGGTCGCCGAGCGCGATTTCGCCGAGGCGATCCGCCATAGCGGCGCGCCGCTGGTGATCGGCGGCGGCCCGCAGGCCTATTATCCGTGGAACGGGGCGATCGACGAGGTGCGCGTCTGGGACGTGGCGCGTTCGGCGGCCCAGATCGCCGCCGCGGCGCAGGCGCCGCTGTCGGGCGGCGAGAGCGGGCTCGTCGGCTATTGGCGGTTCGACGAGGCCGACGGATGGACCGCGGCCGATTCCTCGCCCTCCGGCTCGCCCGCGACCGGCGGCGCGCCGGCGACCGAAACGCGGCTCTACAGCTTCGCCGCGGCGAAGGGCGAGCATTGGTATTTCGACGTCGCGAGCCAGAGCGGCGCTTCGCTGACCGTGCGCGTCTACCGTCCGGACGGGACTCAACTCGTCGCGCCGACGGCGCTGGCCGACCTCAACCTCGCCAATCTGCCGATGGACGGCACCTATCTGATCGCGGTCGAAGGCGTTGTGGGCAACGGCGGTGCCGCCGCCTTTTCCGCGCGCATGGTCAAGGTCGCCGATCCGACGCGCGCGATCGCCGTCGATACCCTCGTCACGGGGCGGCGCGAGCCCGGCGAGCGGCACACGCTGACCTTCACCCTGACGCAGCCGGCGCGGCTGCTGTTCGATTCGCTGACCAGCCGCTGGGACCTCCACTGGACGCTGACCGGACCGCGCGGCGCCGAAGTGAACCAGCGCGCCTTCGCCTATTCGGATTCGCTCGACCTGTCGTCGGGTCTGTCGTCGCTGCTCGACCTGCCCGCCGGCACCTATAGCCTGATCGTCGACGGCAGCGTCGGCGAGGCGGTCGATTACGCCTTTCGCCTGATCGACACCGCGAACGCTCAGGCGGTCGCGTTCGACGCCGACGTCACCGGCAGCTTCGCGACCGGGGGGACGAGCAACGTCTATCGCTTCGACGCCGCGGCGGGCGACAAGGTGACGCTCGAACGGCTGATCGATGCGACATCGAGCGACTACAGCATCGGCTGGCGGCTGTTCGACCCGTTCGGGCGGCAGGTGACGAACGCGAACTACCTCCATGGCACCTCGACCGTCGATCTGCGCGTCACCGGCACCTATACGCTTGCGATCGAGCAGCGGGTCGGAGCCGCGCCGATCGGCTATGGCTTCCGCGTCAACCTGACCGAGCATGTCGCGCTGCCCGACATATCGGGCGGCGCGCTGTTCCAGCCCGGCGACACGCTGTCGGGCACGCTGGTCGCCGGCGGCGAGCCGGGGCTGCATCGCTTCACCGTCGCCGGTCCGACGCGGCTCACTTTCGATTCGCTGACCAACGACAGCGGCAAGACTTGGACGCTGCTGGGGCCGAACGGCGTCGAGGTGAGCAGTCGCAGCTTCAGCGCCAGCGACGGCACGAGCATCAGCGGCAGCGCGGTGATCGACCTTCCCGCGGGCGGAACCTATCAGTTGCGGGTGTCGGGCACGGCCGGCGCCTATTCGATGCGGCTGCTCGACCTGGCGGCGGCGACGCCGATCACGCCCGGCGGCGCGCTGGTCGAGAGCCGGCTGCTGCCCTCGCGCGCGACCGACATGTACAGCTTCACCGGCGTCGCCGGCGAGACGCTCTATCTCGATACCCAGACGGCGCTCAGCAGCGGCAGCTTCCGGCTGATCGATCCGTTCGGCCGGCTGGTCGTCGGGCCCGTGGGCTTCGCGGACCGCGAACTGGTGCTGCCGGTCGACGGCACCTATGTCCTGTTGATCGAGGGGCGGGTGGCGAACACCGCCGCCGACGACGATTATTCCTTTGTCCTCAACCGCCCGCGCGATCCCGCGCCGCTCGACCTGACGCTCGGCGCGCGGATCGACGGCGTTCTGGCGGCGGCGGGCGACGTCCAGCGCTATCGCTTCCAGCTTTCGTCGGAGCGGCTGCTGGCCCTCGACAGCTTCACCGGCAGCACGACGCTGACGTGGCGCCTGAAGGGGCCGGGGATCGATTATTCGGCGTCGCTGCGCGATGCCGACGGCGCCTTTCAGGGCACGCGCCCGCCGCTGATGCTGGGCGCCGGGGAATATGAGCTGCTGATCGACGGTACCGGCGCGGCGGTCGGCCCCTATGCCTTCCGCCTGCTCGACCTTGCCGCGACGGCGACGCTGCTTGCCGCCGATGGCGCGACGATCGCGGGTGCGCTGGCGCCGTCGAGCGAAACCGACGTCTATGCGCTCGACCTTTCCGCAGGCGAGACCATTGTCTTCGACGCGCAGACGGTGCCGGCATCGAGCACGATCCGCCTCGTCGATTCCTTCGGCAACGAGGTGACGGGGGCGTTGACCTTCGCCGACCGGACGCTGGTCGCGGCGGTCACCGGGCGCCACTATCTGCTGGTCGAGGGACGCGCCACAAACACGGCGGAAAGCAGCGCCTACAGTTTTGCGCTGATCCGGCCGGTCGATCCCGCGCCGCGGGCGATCGCGCTGGGCGAGACGGTCAGCACCGCGATCGCGCGGCCGACCGAGGTCAACCGCTTCACCTTCACGCTGACCGAGACGACGCGCGTCATTTTCGATTCGCTGACCAATGATTCGACGATCCGCTGGGCGCTGCGCGGCGCGACCGGGACGGTCAGTTCCGCCGATTTCTATTACAGCGATTCCTCCGAAGCGCCGGGCGAGCGGGTGCTGACGCTGGCGCCCGGCAGCTATGAGATCGCCGTGCAGGCGGACGGCTATCGCACCTCGTCCGCCAGCTTCCGCCTGCTCGATCTTGCGGACGCGGCGCCGCTGGCGTTGGGGCAGAGCGTCAGCGGGCGGCTGGAGCCGTCGAGCGAGACCGACATGTACCGCTTCGACGCGGCGGCGGGCGAGCGATATTATTTCCAGAACCTGCTGGGCATCGGCAATGCGACGCTGCGGATCATCCGGCCCGACGGGACGCAGACGCGCAATCCGGCCGGTGTCGCGGATTATGAATTCACCGCCGATCAGGCGGGCACCTATGTCGTGATGATCGAGGGGCGGGTGTGGGACGCGACGGCGCGCGATTATCGCTTTGCGCTGCACCGGGCGACGACCGCCGCGACGGCGATCGCGCTCGACGGCAATGTCGAGCAGCCGTCGCTGCTGCGCCCCGGCAAGATCGGCAATGCGCTGTCGATGACGACGCACGAGCAGATACTGGTCGACGATCCCGCGCTCGACCTGCGCGAGGATCTGACGATCGAGTTCTGGCTGAATCCCGAGCGGATGACCGACAGCTGGACGCCGCTGATCTACAAGGGCGAAGGGACCGACGGGCGCGGCTATACGCTGTGGTACAACAGCAGCGGCTATGTCCACCTGTCGAGCTATCGCGGGACGGCCAACGACACGCTGGAGACGGCCAGCGGATCGGTGCCGCAAGGCCAGTGGACGCATGTCGCCGCGGTGATCGAGCGCAGCACGGGGCAGATGCGCATCTATCTGAACGGCGTGCTGGTCGCGTCGCGCACCAATGTCCCCACCGCGCCGCATAACGGCAGCGCCGCCTCGCCGCTCTATATCGGCACCGGCCCCGAACAGAACGACAGCTATCAGAAGCTGGAAGGCGCGATCGACGAATTGCGCATCTGGGACCATGGACGGTCGGCGGAGGAAATTCTCGCCGGGATGGATGGGGTGCCGTCGGATACCGGCGGGCTCGTGCTGCGGATGGATTTCGATGCGATCACGGGCGGCACGGTCCGCAACCAGGTGTCGGGAGCGGATGTTCCCGTCCTGCGCGACCTGGCGGGACTGGACGGGGTGATCGAGGGGCGGCTGACGACGCCGGGCGATACGCGCACCTACAGCTTCACCGTCGCCGAACCGAAGATGCTGCTGTTCGACGCGCTGCACGACAACAGCCAGATGACCGTCACCATCACCGGACCGGGCGGCGTTTCGGCGGCGCGCAACATGCGCAACGGCGAAAGCCACGAATATGGAAGCGGCAATCCGCTGATCGAGGTCGGGCCGGGGACCTATACCGTGACCGTCGACGGCACCGGCGCGGCCACCGGCGCCTATGCCTTTCGCCTGATCGACGTCGCAGCCGCGCCCGTCCTGCCGCAGGGCGGCGTCGCGACGGGGCGGTCCAGCGGGTCGCGCGACAATGCCGTGTGGCGGATCGACGCGGCGGCCGGGGACCGGCTGTTCATCGACCTGCAGCAGTTCGGCGGATCGCTGGGCCGCGCCAGTTTCCGCCTGTTCGACCCCTTTGGACGGCAGATTTCCGGTCCGGTGCAGGTCGGCGACATCGACACCGGCGTGCTCGCCTATGGCGGCACCTATACGCTGGTGATGGAGATGCGCGCGGCGGTCGTGAACTGGCCGGTCGATTATCGCGTGGCGGTGTATAACATGGCGCAGACCGCGCCGGTGCCGATCACGCTCGAAGGGCCGAACCCGGATGCGCCGACGGTCGTTGCCGGGGTCGACGGCAACGCCCTGAAGCTGCGCGGGGTCGATTATGTCGAACTGCCCGACGGGCCCGATGTCGACCTGACCCGCAATTTGACCATCGAGGGCTGGTTCTTCCTCGACCGCTTCACCAGCAGCTGGATGCCCGTGGTGTCGAAGGGGCTGGGCGACACCGCGCCCTATCGCCTGGCGGTCAACAGCAGCGGCCAGATCTGGGCGACGGTGCGCGATGCCTCCGGACGCGAGGACGTCACCAGCGCGAGCGGCGTGGTGCCGACCGGCGAGTGGGTCCACATGGCGATGGTCGTCGATCGCGACAACCGGACGCTCAAACTCTATGTCAATGGCCAGGAAGTCGCGTCGCGGCAGATCCGCCTGAACGACAATGTCGACGTCGCCGACCCCTTCTACATCGGCCATTATGACGATGAGACCATCTATGCCCCGATCGAAGGGGCGGTCGACAGCTTCCGCCTGTGGGGCGTCGCGCGCAGCGCGGCGGAGATCGCCGCCGACATGGCATCGGCGCCCCCCGCCGGGACGCCGGACCTGAAGATCGCGCTCGATTTCGATTCGACCAGCCTGCCCGCGGGTGCGCTGCTGCGCAGCACCAACCCCAATGGCGTGACGGGGCGCATCGCGACGCCGGGCGCCGAGAACCGCTACAGCTTCACGCTGACCCAGACGACGCTGGCGCTGTTCGACAGCCTGACCAACAACAGCCGGCTGCGCTGGAGCCTGACCGGTCCCGATGGCGACATCATCGTCGACGGCCGCCGCTTCGACCAGTCGGATTCCTTCACCTTCACCGGCAATCCGGTGCTGGCGCTCGCGGCGGGACGCTATGAACTGACGATAGACGGCATCGACGATGCGGTCGCCGACTATAATTTCCGCCTGCTCGACCTCGCCAATGCGGCGCCGCTGGCGATGGGCAGCCGCGTGACGGCGTCGCTGACCCCGTCGAACGCGACCGCCATCCATCGTTTTTCCGCCAATGCGGGCGAATCCTTCTTCTTCGACGTGCTGAGCGTCAAGAGCGACGTGCGCTGGCGGCTGATCGACCCGAACGGCAACATCGTCTTCAACCAGCAGTCGATGGCCGACATCGACGGGCAGCTTCTGGCGCTCAGCGGGACCTATACGCTGCTGATCGAGGGGCGCATCGATCAGGGGCTGGCCGCGGCCTATGATTTCATCATCTATCCGATGGCGGTGCAGACCGCGCCGCTGACCATCGGCGCGCAGATTTCCTCCACCATCTCGCAGCCCGGCGAGCGCGACGTCTACAGTTTCACGCTGACCGAACGGACGCGGCTCGTCTTCGACTCGCTGCTCTATCAGGGCGAGCTCAACTGGTCGCTGACGGGGCCGGACGGACAGATCGTGTCGGCGCGCCGCTTCGACCAGAGCGACGGGCTGAATTTCACCGGCAACCCGGTTCTCGACCTTGCGGCCGGCACCTACACGCTGACCATCGACGGCAATCGCCAGTTCACCGGCGCCTATGCCTTCCGCCTGCTCGACCTCGCGGCGGCGGAGCTGCTGACCGCCAATCAGGGGACGACCGGCAATCTGGGGCCGCAGGGCCGCGAGACGGCGGCCTATCGTTTCGAGGCGACGGAAGGGATGCGGTTCGGCATCGATGTGCTGAACAGCCCCAACTACAATCATCGCCTGCGGCTGATCGATCCGCTGGGGCAGGTCGTGTTCGGCCCGACCTCCATGCAGGACAGCGGGCTGATGACCGCGGCGATGGCGGGCACCTATACCCTGCTGGTCGAAGGCTATGCCGCCGAAGGCAGCAATTTCAGCTACAGCTTCCTGCTCGACGTCGCGGCGCAGCCGCCCGCCAACGGGGCGACCGGACAGGATTTCGACGCCGACGGGCTGCCCTATGTGCTGGTCAATCACCAGGGGGCGGCCGCGCAGGTGCTGCGCGACGGCGAGAATGATTTCCTGCGGCTGACCGACGCGCTGAACAACAATCCGCACAACAGCGTCTTCTTCTCCGCGACCGGCAGCGGACGGCAGGACGTCGTCGATGTCGGCTTCGATTTCCGCATCGAGCGGCGCGCGGGGCAGGCGACCGACCCCGACGGCATCGCCTTCGCCTGGCTGCCCGTCGCGCTCTATGGCGCCGGCGGCCCGGGGCCGACGATCCCGCGCAGCGGGTCGAGCGGTCTCGAGCCCAATGTCGCGGGGGCGCTGGGGATCGGCTTCGACAGCTTCGCCAACAACGGCGAGGTCAACGCCAACCATGTGTCGATCCATTACAACGGGGTGAAGCTGACCGACATCGCCAGCCCCGGCCTGACGCTGGCCAGCGGCGACTGGACGCACGCGCGCATCCTGATGACGCGCACCGCCGGCGGCACGCTGCTGACCGTCCGGCTGACCGCCGAGGGCGGCACCGCGATCGAGGTCGTCACCGACTATTTCATTCCCGGCATGGAGCTGGAGGCGGGGCGCGTCGCGCTCAGCGCCTCGCAGGGCACCTCGACCGGCGATCAGGACGTCGACAATATCGCCGTCGCCATGACTCCCGCGGCGACGGCGATGCCCGCCGTGCCGTTCGGCGAGGCGGTGACCGGTTCGATCGCGCGCACCGGCGCGGTCGAGCGCTACAGCTTCACGATCACGCAGCCGACCGCGGTGGTGTTCGATCCGCTGACCAACAACGGCAATTTCCGCTGGCAGATCAGTGGGCCGAGCCAGACCCCGGCGGCGCGCCAGTTCACCGCATCGGATTCGCTGAACTTCAGCGACAATCCGGTCATGCTGCTCCAGCCGGGGACCTACAGCCTGGCGATCTCGGCCGGGACAGCGACGGGCAGCTATGCCTTCCGCCTGCTCGACCTGGCGCAGGCGGCGGCGCTGACCCCGGGCGAGCAGCAGTCGGTGACGCTGAATCCGGGCAACATGACCCAGTTGTTCCATTTCGACGCAGCCGCGGGCGAGCGCCTGTTCTTCGACTATATGAGCGGCGCGACGCTGCCCTATTGGCGGCTGATCGACCCGCGCGGAAACACGGTGTTCACCCCGCGCTCGATCGGGTCGGATTCGCAGGTCGAGCTGACCGAGACCGGCCGCTACACGCTGATGGTCGAGGGGCGCATCGCCAATGCGGAACCGCAGACGACGGCGTTCCGCCTGGTGTCGATGACCGACCGCGACGCGGCGCTGACCGTCGGTGCGACGACGCAGGGGACGGTGCCGCTGCCCGGCGACCGGATGCGCTACAGCTTCTCGCTGGCGCAGGATGCGCTGCTGCTGTTCGACAGCCTGACGGGCAACGGCAATTTCCGCTGGAGCCTGACCGGGCCGCAGGGCACGACGATCCAGGACCGGACGTTCGCCAACAGCGATTCGCAATCGCGCACCGACGCCACGCCCTTCCTGGCCGCGGCGGGCGACTATGTGCTGACGGTGTGGGCGAACAACGACGTCACCGGCGATTATGCCTTCCGCCTGCTCGACCTCGCGTCGGCGTCCGCGATCGCGCTCGATACCGTCATCGACGGCCTGCTCGAACCTGCCAACAGCACCGGCCTGTATAATTTCGTCGGCGAGGCCGGCGACAAGCTGTTCTTCGACTATCTGTCGTCGGGGCCGACGGGGCGCTGGCGGCTGATCGACCCGCAGGGCCGCCAGATCGTCTACAACAACACCGGCGCGAGCAGCGACATGGGACCGGTCGTGCTGACGCGTTCCGGCACCTATACGCTGGTGGTCGAGGGGCATGTCACCGTCGCGGGCGCGTCGGCGCCGGTCCAGTTCAAGGTGTCGAAGCTGGTCGACAAGGTCGCGCCGCTGACGCTCGGCGCAACCCATTCGGGCACGGTCGCGCAGCCGCAGCAGGAGGATGTCTATCGCTTCACGCTGGCGGAAGGCGCATTGCTGCTCGTCGATCCGCTGACCAGCGACGGCAGCCTCGTCTGGACGCTGACCGGGCCGCGCGGTGAGGTGGCGAGCAAGGGCTTCCAGAGCTCCGACGGCGCGTCGGTCGGCGCCGCCAACCCGGTGCTGGTCGTCCCGGCGGGCGACTATGAACTGCGGGTGCGCAACAACAGCACGACCGCGCGCGACTATGCGCTGCGCGTCCTCGATCTCGCCGCCGCGACCCCGATCACCCCCGGCCTGCCGGTGACGGGGACGCTGAGCCCCGGATCGGAGACCGAGGCGTTCCGCTTCGAGGGCGAAGCCGGCGAACGCTATTATTTCGACCGTCAGGCCCTGTCGGGCGGCAGCGCCTATTGGCGGCTGATCGCGCCCAACGGGCGGCAGTTGTTCAGCGGCTATTTCAACGACGTCGACAGCTACGTCCTGCCCGACACGGGCACCTACACGCTGCTGCTCGAAGGCTATATCGGCGACGTCGGTTCGGTCTATACCTATGGCTTCAACGTCTTCGAGAACCCCGAAACCGCGCCGATCCCGATTCCGGGGCTGGAGGTGCGTCCCGCCCCCGACCTGATCCCGCAGGGCGTCACGGTCAGCGGCGAGGGGGCGATCCAGTCGGGCGGCACGATCACCGTCGCGTGGCAGACGCGCAACGACGGCACGCTGCCTGCGACCGGGACATGGTCGGACCGGCTGATCCTGCGCAACCTCGACACCGGGCAGATCATCGGCAATTTCGTGATAGCCGACAACGGCGGCGACCTGGCGCCGGGCGCGTCGCGCCAGCGCCAGACGACGGTGAGCCTGCCGACCGGCAACGCCGGCGTCGGCCGGATCGTCGCGATCGTGACGACCGATATCGCGAACGCGGTGGCGGAGGAGAATGCCTCGGGATCGGCCGAGACCAACAATGAGGCGTCGGTCGAATTCCAGTCGATCCTCGCGCCCTTCATCGACCTGAGCGTCGGCCAGGTCGCGGTGGAACCGGTGAGCGGCTGGAAACCCGGCGATACCGTCACGATCAACTGGACGACCACCAACAGCGGCAACCGGCCGACCGCGGGCGCCTTTTCGGAGCGCATCGTCGTGCGCAACGCGTCGAGCGGGCAGCAGGTGCTGCTCGCCACCGTCGCGGCGGCCCCGATCGACGCGGGCGCGTCGCGCAGCGGCAGCTACAGCATCGTCTGGCCCGAGGGGCTGATCGGGCACGGCCAGTTCAGCTTCACCGTCACCACCGACATCCTCGATCAGGTCGCGGAGGCGAACGACGCCGGAACCGGCGAGACGAACAACGCGGCGGCGCTGACGATCACCTCGGCCCCCGATCTGGTGATCCGCGACATGGCGATCGACGCCACCGCCCCGCAGGCGGGCGACAGCATCACGCTGAGCTGGACCGAGGCCAATATCGGCAATGCCGCGACGCTGGCGGGCTGGAACAACCGGGTGCTGGTGCAGAACATCACCACCGGCGAGACTTTGCTCGATACCGCGGTCGCGAGCGACATGCTGCTCGCCGCCGGGGCGGAGCGGGCGCGCAGCTTCACCTTCAAGCTGCCCGACGGCGCGCGCTCGGTCGGGTCGATCCGCGTCACCCTGTATGCCGACCAGAATGCCGGGGGCGGCGGCAATGCGGTGCGCGAGGTCGCCGACGGCCGCAACGCCGAAGGCAACAACAGCGCGCAGCTGACGACGCCCGTCGCGGCGCGCGTCTATGCCGACCTGCGCGTCGGCGACGTCGGCGCGCCGCCGACCGCGATCGGCGGCGGGACGATGACGGTGAGCTGGCGGGTCGACAATGCCGGCGCGCCGGCGTCGGCCGAGGGCGGCTGGGTCGACCGGGTGATCCTGAGCGCCGACGCGGTGCTCGGCAACGGCGACGACATCGTCATCGGCGAATATCGCCGCACCGATCCGCTCGCCGAAGGCGGCAGCTATACGGCGTCGCTCGACATCGCGCTGCCCTCCGACATCGGCGGCCTCTATCGCCTGTTCGTCGTCACCGACGCGGGACAGGCCGTGGTGGAGCCCGATACGCGCGCCGACAACGCCAGCGCGCCGGTGGAAATCCAGATCAGCGCGACCGCGCCGAACCTGGTGGCGGACGCGGTGTCGGGGCCCGCCGGCACCGTGTTCGGCGGCGATCCCTTCACCGTGTCGTGGCGCGTCCGCAACACCGGCGACGCCCCCGCCGCGGGCGGGCATATCGACCGGCTGATCCTGTCGGCCGACGGCGTCGTCGACGCGAACGATCTGGTGCTGGCCGAGGTGGTGCGCGGATCGGGGCTCGCGGTCGGCGACAGCTACACCGCCAGCGTCGAGGTGCGGGTGACCGACGGCCGCGTCGGCGACTATCGCCTGATTCTGGTGACCGATGCCGGGCAAACGGTGTTCGAGAATTTCCTGGAAGGCGACAACAGCGCCGTGTCGCCGGTGGTGCGCTTCGCCGCGACGGCGGCGCCCAATCTGGTCGTCGACAGCGTTTCGGTGCCGCCGGGCGCGGTGCCCGGCGAGACCGTCCTCGTCACCTATGTCATCCGCAACACGGGCGAGAGCGCGGCGACCGCGCCGTGGGTCGACCGTATCTATATCGACGACGACACGACGATTTCGGGCGCGCAGCAGCTTGTGTCGGTGCCGCGCAATTTCGATCTTGCGCCCGGCGAAACCTATGAGGTCAAGCAGCTCGTCACCATTCCGACCGGCTATACCGACGGCGAATGGCGCATCTTCGTGCGCGCCGACGCGCAGGGCCAGGTCTATGAAGGCGGGCGCGACGGCGACAACGACGGCATGTCGGGCGCGCTGATGCTGACCCATCCGGACCTGGTGCCGGTGCTGATCCAGGGGCCGGAAGGCGGCAACGCCGAATCCTTCTCCGAAATCGAGGTGCGCTGGCAGATCCGCAACGACGGCACCGGTTCGACGCTGGGCGGCTGGACCGATACCGTCTGGCTGTCGCGCGACGATGTGGTCGGCGCGGGCGACATCAAGCTGGGCGAGCTGATCGCGCAGGCGCAGCTCGCGGCGGGCGCGATCTATGACGGGGTGCTCAAGGTCACGCTGCCGATCGACGCCAGCGGTCCCTGGCGCCTGATCGTCCAGTCGGACAGCGGCGGGGTCGTCGCCGAAACGGCGGCGGGCGAGGCGAACAACATCGGGTCGATCGCGCTCAACGTCGGGCTGTCCGATTATGCCGACCTTGAGGTCAGCGACGTCACGGCGCCCGCGCAGACGATCGACGATCCCGCGCGCGTCCGCGTCGAGTGGACCATCACCAACGTCGGCACCGGCGCCGGTTTCACCCACGGCTGGACCGACCGGGTGATCGTGTCGCGCGACGGCGTGCTCGGCAACAATGACGACATCGTGCTCGGCGAATATGTCCACAGCGGCGCGCTGAACGTCGGAGAGACCTATCGCGCGGGGCTCGACCTGATCCTGCCGGCCGGATTCCACGGCCGCTACACGCTGTTCGTGCAGTCGGACGCGAAGGGCGAGGTGTTCGAGAATGGCGCGGAGGCGAACCGCGGCGTGCTGGCGGGGAATTTCGACGTGTCGCCGATTCCGTGGGCGGACCTGGTCGTCGCGTCGGTCGCGGTTCCCGCCGGCGCGGTGTCGGGACAGACGATCGACGTCACCTGGCGCGTCACCAATCAGGGCATCGGGCTGACCAACAGCGGCGAGTGGTTCGATCAGGTCTATCTGGAACGGACCGACGGCACCGGCCGGGTGCGGCTGGGCAGCGTCAACCACCTCGGCTATCTGGCGCCGGGCGCCAGCTATGACCGCACGGCCAGCTTCCGCCTGCCCGACGGGCTGTCGGGCGCCTATCGCATCGTCGTCGAGACGCCGGGGTCGAGCGACCCGCGCAGCGGCCCCTATGAGTTCGTGTTCACGACCAACAACAGCCGCGCGTCGGACGCGATGGCGATCGCGCTCGCGCCGCCGCCCGACCTGGTCGTCGACAGCATCTCCTTCCCCGCGACGGGTGTCGAGGGGCAGGTCATCGACGTCGAATGGACCGTCCGCAACGCCGGCACCGCCAATGCGACCGGGACGTGGACCGACCGCGTCTATCTGCGCAAGGTCGGCGACACGGGCGCCGGCACGCTGATCGGCACCTACAGCTACACCGGGCCGCTGGAGGCCGGAAAGACCTATAGCCGCAAGGAGGAAATGCGGCTGCCGTCGAAGACGAGCGATCAATATGAGCTGATCGTCGTCACCGACGCGGGGAACAGCGTCTACGAGCATCTGAACGAGGACAACAACCGGCGGGTCAGCAGCACCGCGATCCTGGTGTCGGCGCTGCCGCGACCCGACCTGCGCGTCAGCGAGGTCATCGCCCCCGACCGCATCACCGCCGGCGCGACCGCGTCGATCGAGTTCAAGGTCGTCAACCAGGGGCTGGTCGCCGCCAACGGGCTGTGGACCGATCAGGTGTGGCTGTCGCTCGACGACAAGATTTCCAACGACGACATATTGGTGTCGAGCCTGCAGAACCCGTCGGCGCTCGGCTCGCTCGAGGAATATCTGTCAGCCTCGGGGACCTTCACCATCCCCAAGCGCTTCCGCGGCACCGTCTATATCCTCGTCGCCACCGACAGCGGCAACGCCATCGACGAATGGCCGAACGACACGGCGCAGAGCAATATCGTCGCGCATGAGATCTTCGTCGATCCGATCCCCTTCGCCGATCTGGTGGTCGACAGCGTCGTCGCCCCGGCGCAGGCGTTCGAGGGCAACAGCGTCACGGTGCGCTACAGCGTCACCAACCGCGGCGCCGGCGACACCGACCTCGGCCGCTGGACCGAGCAGATCTGGCTGACCCGCGACAAGAACCGGCCGCATCCGGGGCAGGGCGACATCCTGCTGACGACGCTGACCTATGACGGCGGCATCCTGGTCAAGGATGCGGGATACGACCGCGAACTGACGCTGACGCTGCCCGAGGGGCTGGTGTCGGGCACCTATTACATCATGCCGTGGGTCGACCCCTATGCGACGCTGCTCGAGGATTCGCTCGCGACCAACGTCAATCCCGACGACCCGAACGAGATCAACAGCAGCAACTATCGCGCCCGTGCGATCGACATCGTCGGCGTCCCGCCGCAGACCTTCACCCGCGCGATCGCCGTCGATGCGGTCACGGCCGATCCGGTCGGCGTCGGCGGGGGGCAGTTCAACGTCAGCTGGACGGTCCGTTCCAACGGCAACGCGGCTGCGGCCAAGTGGATCGATCGCGTCTATCTGGCCGATGCGCCGCTGCTCGAAAATGCGACGCGGCGCTTCGACCTCGGCAGCTTCGACAATCTGAAGCCGCTCGACCCCGGCCAGTCCTATACCAACAGCCAGACCTTCACGCTGAACCCCGCGGCGGCGGGGATGTACGTGATCGTCGTATCGCAGCTGGCGGGCGATCCGAACAATCTCGACAACAACGGCTTTGCCGCGACCAGCGTCACCAACGCGCCCGCCGACCTGCGCGTCGTCCAGGTGGTGCCGGCGGCGCCGACGGCCCCGGCCTATTCGGGCGAGAAGACCAGCGTCACCTATACGGTCGAGAACCGTGGCGGCGCGGTGTGGAGCGGCACCCAATATTGGACCGACGAAATCTGGATCTCGAAGGACCCGGTGTTCGACACCCGCCGCGCGCAGAAGGTCGCGACGGTCAACGTCACCAACGGCCCGCTCGGCGCCGGGCAGAGCTATAGCCGCACCGCCGAATATTCCCTGCCGCCGGGGGTCGAGGGCGAATATTACGTTTATGTCGTCGCGAACTCGGCCGGCAACACGCCGGTGCCCACCGACATCGTCCGCGACGGCGGCAACAGCGCCCTGCTCGACCGCTTCGCCAAATATGCCTTCGAACTGCCGCAGGGCAACGTCGGGCAGGCGGCCTTCCCGGTCGTCTATCGCGAGCCCGACGTGCGCGTCACCGAACTGACGCTGCCCGACACTATCGCCGCGGGCAGCACGATCACCATCAGCTTCAAGGTCGAGAATGTCGGCAACCGCGCGACGCGCGAGGACAGCTGGACCGACCGCGTCTATCTGTCGCTCGACGCCTCGCTCGACGAAGGCGACTGGCTGATGTCGCGCGAGAGCGCGCCCGGCGTGATCGTCCGTGCCGAGAACAAGCATGTCGGCGTGCTGGAGGCCGGCGAATCCTATTACGCCACCGTGACGGTGACGCTGCCCTTCGAGCTGAACGGGGCGATGCACGTCATCGCGATGACCGATTCGGAGCTCGCCGATTCGGGCTATGCGAACAGCACCCTGTCGCCGCGCCTCAACGGCGTGCGCGGATCGCTGGCGGGCAAGGTCCGCGAGTTCCAGGGCGAAGGCAATAACAGCACCGCGAAGGCGGTAACGCTGACCCCCTATACGCCGCCCAACCTTCAGGTGACGGCGCTCACCGCGCCCGAACGCGCGGTGCGCGGACAGACCTTCCGCCTCGAATATCGCGTGACCAACAACGGCGGGGCGACCCCGGCGCTTCAGGCGCAGTGGGACGACCTGATCTATCTGTCGCGCGATCCGTTCCTCGACCTGACGTCCGACCGCTATATCGGATCGGTCCGCCACACCGGCGGACTGGCGGCCGGCGACAGCTATGACGTCGCGCTCGACCTTGCGGTGCCGACCGACCTCGGGACCGAGGCCTATTACGTCTTCGTCGTGTCCGACCCCGCGCGCTACAACGCGACCGGACAGGTCTTCGAGAGCGACGAGCGGGACAATGCGCGCGTCAGCGCCGTCCCGATGGTGATCGAATTGCCGCCGCCGACCGATATCCAGGTCATGGACATCACCGTGCCCGATACCCAGCGGCCCGGCGACGAAGTGACGATCAGCTGGACGGTGAAGAATGTCAGCGACGTCGTCGCGGCTGGGCGCTGGACCGACGCCGTCTATCTGTCGCGCGACGCGACCTGGGACGTCGGCGACAAGCTGCTCGGCCGCGCCGATTACGGCGGCGTCCTCAATCCCGACGGCACCTATACGCTCAGCCTGACGACGACGCTGCCCGGCGCGGCGGCGGGCGACTATCGCATCATCGTCCGTGCCGACGTGCGCAACCAGTTGCACGAGGATGTCGGCGAGGCGAACAACACCACCGCGTCGGCCGAGACGCTGTCGATCGCCGTCGATACGCTGACGCTCGGCATTCCGCTGACCGTCGCGCTGGCGCCGGGGCAGGAGCGGCTCTACCGGATCGAGGTTCCCGCCGACAAGACGCTGCGGCTGCGCGTCGGCTCCGACGACGAACGCAGCATCAACGAGGTGTTCGTGCGCCACGACGAGGTGCCGACCTCGGCCGCGTTCGACGCGACCTATACCGGCCCGCTGGCGCAGGAACTGACGGCGATCGTCCCCGGCACCGAACCCGGCGTCTATTATGTGCTGGTGCGCGGCTACAGCGGCCCCGCCGACGGATCGCAGGTGACGCTGGTCGCCGACCTGCTGCCGCTGGTCATCACCGACATCCAGACCGATCGCGGCGGCGATTCGCGCTATGTGACGACGACGATCAAGGGCGCGCAGTTCCACCCCGACGCCATCGTCAAGGTGTCGCGTCCCAATATCGCCGAATATGAACCCGTCGCGTGGAAGGTCGTCGACGCGTCGACGATCATCGCGACCTTCGATTTCACCGACGCGCCGCACGGCCTTTACGACATCAAGGTCATCAACCCCGACGGCGCCCAGTCGAGCGAGCCCTATCGCTTCCTGATCGAGCGCGGGATCGAGCCCGAGGTGACGATCGGCGTCGGCGGCCCGCGGGTGATCCTGGCGGGCGACCAGGCGACCTATTCGGTGGCGCTGGAGAACCGGTCGAACCTCGACGCGCCCTACACCTATTTCCAGGTCGGCGTGCCCGAGCTGGGCAGCAACCAATATGTCTATGGCCTGCGCTTCCTCGACTTCTTCACCAACGTCCGCGGCGCGCCCGAAGGCGTGCTGGCGGGGGTCAACGCGCTGGTGCCGTGGCTGGGCCTCGAATCGATCACCAACACCAACGGTCAGCTCATCACCTCGGGCTTCCTCTACGATCATCCGGCCGACGGCTTCACGGGCTTCACCTTCAACGTGTCGACCTATCCGGGGCTGAAGGCGATGGCGGATCGCTCGTTCGAGGCGTTCCGCGCGCAGATGGCGCAATCCTTCCCGTCGCTCGACAATCTGCTGGCGGCGGGCGAGGGGAATCTCGAAAACTGGTGGGATGCGGTCAAGGACCTGATCGCCGACCAGCTTCCCGCCGCGCGCGGGGTGCTCGACCAGCTCGACTTCGTCGGCCTCTATCAGTCGAACGCCGCGACGCCGAGCCGCGACGAGATTCCGTTCATCCCGTTCCGCTTCCACATCCTCGCCTCCGCGACGACGATGACGCGGGCGGAGTTCGTCGCCTTCCAGATGAACGAGGCCCTGCGGCTGCGCGACGCAATACTGGCGGCGGACGACGCGCCGCCCGCGCTGCTGGCGCTCGCCGCGAGCGAGCGGGACTGGGTGAATCTGTATCTTGCCGCGCTGGAGGATGCGGGATTGCTGCGTCCCGAGGGCGAGGTGCCGCCGATCCGCACGCAGGCGCATATCGTCAGCCTGATGGCGACGCTGGCGTCGGGCATCCTCTATGGTCCGGTGGGCAGCGAAATCCGCTCGAACGGCGATTACCTCGGCTTCTTCGAGCAGGTGCGCGCGCTGTACGGCCACAAGAACGGCCAGATGGCGGCGATCGAATATATGGATCCGCGCCAGAGCCCGCGCTACACGGGCGAGGTGCCGATCCCGGCGCTTCCCGACCCCGCCGACTATGATCTGGGCCTGAGCGGTCCGACCTGGTTCGAGGCGTTCCGCGTCTATGTCCCCTGGGTCGATTTCGCGCAGCGCGGCGCGGGCCTGCCCGCCGATTTCCAGATCAACGGACCGGAGCCGGTCGACGGCGATCCGCTGGCGCAGCTCGATTTCTCGCGCTTCTTCACCAGCGGCGGCGCGGGTGGGCGGCTGGCGTCGATCACCGGGCCGCAGACGATGGACACGCTGGGCTGGCTGCCCGCGTCGGCCGAGCTTCCCTACAGCATCGGCTTCGAGAATTCGGCCGGATCGTCGCGCTACACGAACGAGATTCGTATCGTCACGCAACTCGACCCGCAGCTCGACGCGCGCAGCTTCACCTTCGGCGATATCCGCATCGGCGACATCACCATCGACGTGCCCGACGGGCGGACGAGCTTTCAGGCCGAATACGACTTCGTGCGCACGCGCGGTTTCATCCTGCGCGTCAGCGCGGTGCTCGACCTCTATCAGCAGCCCGCGAGCGCGAGCTGGCTGATCCAGGCGATCGATCCGGTGACGGGCGAGGTGCTGCAGGACACGACGCGCGGCCTGCTGGCGCCCAACAACGCGCAGGGGTCGGGCGCGGGCTTCGTTTCCTATGCGGTACGGCCGGCGGCCGACGTCGCGACGGGCGAGACCATCGCCGCGTCGGCGCGCGTGCTGATGGACGGCTTCGCGCCCGAGGACACGACGATCCTCAACCAGATGGTCGACGGCAAGGCGGCCGAAAGCCGCCTGACCGCGACGCGCATCGGCACCACCGACGATTATCGCATCGACTGGAACGTCCGCGACGACAATGGCGGGTCGGGCGTGCGCCACGTCACCCTTTATGTGGCAGAGGATGGCGGCGATTTCCGCATCTGGCAGCGGCGGCTGACCGACGCGTCGGGATCGCTGGTGTTCGAGGGCGAGGCTGGAAAGACCTATGAGTTCCTGGCGCTGGCGACCGACGTCGCGGGCAATCGCGAGGTGCCGAAGCCCGGCGTCAACGCCGTCGCCGACGGATCGGGCGTCAATCTGGGCGCGCTGCCGACCGTGCCGGGGACGACGCCGCCCAATTTCGGGCAGGCGCCCGAACCCTCGCCCGCGCCGTCGACCAACGCGCTGTTCACCGCGGCCGAAGCCAAGGTTCCCGCCGCGGCGGCGCTGTCGGCGCCCAGCGAGTTCGACGCGATATTGAGTCCGTTCATCGCGCGCGCCTTTGCCGTGGGCATCGGGCAGAGCGACGGCGGCATCGGTCCGATGGCGATCGTCGAGGCGCCCGACGGCAGCATCCTGGTTTCGGGCGGCGCCAATCGCGGCACCATCTGGCGCTTCGACGCGCGCGGCGGGGCGGCGGGCACGCCGCTCGCCGAACTCGACGTGCCGGTGTTCAACATGGCCTTCGACCTCGAAGGGCGTCTGTGGGCGACGACGGGCGGCGGCGCGCTGCTGCGGCTCGACCCCGACACCGGCGCGGTAATCGAACGTCATGGCGACGGCATTACGATCGCGATCGCGGTGCATCCCGAAAGCGGCGCGATCTATGTCTCGACCAACGCCGGCATTTCGGTCTTCGACCCCGACGACGGCAGCTTCACCCAGTGGAGCCGCGACGAGAATCTGCGTGTCGGCAGCCTCGCCTTCGACGGCGACGGCACGCTGTGGGCCGTGACCTGGCCCGACCGCAAGCAGGTCGTGCGCTTCAACGACCGCGCGCGGGCGGAGACGATGCTGACCTTCGACGCGCCCGCCGATTCGATCGCCTTCGGGCGGAGCGGAACGCGGCTCGAAGGGCTGATGTTCGTGTCGCACACCGCGGGCAAGGTCGCCGACACCGGCCTTGCCGCCGAGGGCAGCGAGCTGACGATGGTGGACATGGCGACGCTGCGCCGCATCGCGGTGGCGACGGGAGGATCGCGCGGCGACGTCGTGCATGCGACCAGCGACGGGCGGCTGCTGATCAGCCAGAGCGGGCAGGTCGATGTCGTCGCCCCGGCGACCGTGCCGGCGGTCGTCGCCACGAATCCGCCCGCCGGATCGAATGCGGTGCTGCCGATGCCGTTCCTGACCGTGACCTTCGATCAGGACATGTTCGTCGGCGCGGCCAGCGATGCCGCCTCGGTCACCAACCGCCAATATTACGAACTGACCGACGACAGCGGCAAGACGCACGCGATCCGGTCGGTCTCCTACGACGCGACGACGCGCACCGCGGTGCTGGAGGTCGGGACGTTGCTTGCCGGTTCCTACCGGCTGACGGTCAAGGCGGGGATTGCCGCCGCGACCGGCCAGCGCATGGCGGTCAATTACCAGAGCGCGTTCCAGGCGTATGACGATATTTCGATGCTGGTCGATGTCGTGTTCAGCGACACGCGGATGGACCGCCTGACCGGCACCATCTCCTACAAGGTGACGATCACCAACCGCACCGACGGGCCGATCACGCTGCCGGCGCTGTTGACCATCGATCCGCTCGGCGGCTTTCCGGGCGTTCCGACCGACGCCTCCGGACGCACCGACGACGGCCGCTGGCTGGTCGATCTGGCTTCGGCGCTGCCGCCGGGCGGCGTGCTGGAGGCCGGGCAGAGCACGAGCGGCCGCACCGTGTCGATCACCGCGCCGGGCGACCGGCGGCTGGAGTTCGCCGCGGGCATCGTCGCCGGCACGCTGCCCAACACCGCGCCGAGCTTCACCAGTCAGGCGCCCGACCGCGCCAGGGTCGGCCAGGCCTTCGCCTATCAGGCCGCCGCGAGCGATGCCGAGGGGCAGACGGTCGTCTTCGGCCTGCTGACCCATCCCGACGGCATGACCATCGACGCCGACACCGGGCTGATCCGCTGGACGCCCGGGCCCGACAGCCCGGCGAGCGTCGCCGTGGTGGTCGAAGCCTTCGATTCGCGCGGGGCGGTGTCGCTTCAGCGCTTCGTGCTGGCGGTCGAAGGCGGCAACAGCGCGCCCGAGTTCCGCAACGCGCCGATACGCGTCGAGGGAGCGGAAGGGCAATTGTTCGAATTCCAGCTTGCCGCCACCGACGCCGATTTCGATCCGCTCACCTATTGGGTCGACGGCCTGCCCGCCGGCGCGAGCTTCGACCCGGTGACGCGCATGTTCAGCTGGCTCACCGACTATCGCTCGGCGGGCACCTATGACGTGCGCTTCTATGTCACCGACGGGATCAGCCGGGACGAGGCGCTGATCTCGCTGGTCGTTGCCGACCGCAATCAGCCGCCGCAGGTGGTGCCGGTCGCCGACCGCAGCGCCCGCGAAGGCGATTTCATCCGCTTCCGCATCAACGCGACCGCCGACAGCGACCGGCCGCTGACCTTCTCCAGCCCCTCGCTGCCGTTCGGCGCGACGCTGAACCCGACGACCGGCGCGTTCGAATGGACGCCGACCTATATCCAGGCCGGCGACTACAACGTCACCTTCGACGTCAGCGATGGCGAAACCACGGTGCGCTTCACGACGAAGATCACGGTACTCAACGCCAATGCGGCGCCGGTGTTCGACCAGCTCGACGGGTGGCAGGTGCTCGAAGGCCAGCTTCTGGTCTTCAAGGCGTTCGCCTTCGATCCCGACAATCCCTATTACACGCCCGCGCTGCGCAACATGCAGACCGGCGAGGTCGTGGCGACCACCAGCCTGCCCAAGACGGTGACGGTCGAGCTGTTGTCGGCGCTACCGCCGGGCGCGACCTTCGACCCCGAGACCATGGAGCTGCGCTGGACGCCCGACAATGCGCAGGCCGGCGATTACGAGCTGCGCTTCCGCGCCACCGACACGGGCGACGGCGACGAGCCGCCGCTGTCGACCGAGATCACGGTGCCGATCCGCGTGTTCAACCAGAACCGCCGCCCCGAAGTGCGGACGATCGAGAATGTCACCGTGGCCAAGGACACGGTGGTCGAGATTCCGGTTTCGGCCTTCGACGCCGACGGCAATCCGTTGCGCCTCGCGGCGATCAACGAAAGCCCGTTCCAGCCGCTGCCGCCCTTCATCACCTTCGTCGACAATGGCGACGGCACCGGCGTGATGCGGATCGCGCCGGGCGCGAACCATCGCGGCGACCATGCGGTGACGGTGACCGCGACCGACGACGGCGACGGCACCGGGATCCCGCTGACCGGCGCCTATACCTTCATCATTTCGGTCACGAGCCCCAACGAAGCGCCGGTGATCGGCCATATCGGCAATCTGGTCGCGGTGGCCGGTCAAAAGCTGACGGCGACGATCGACGTTCGCGACATGGACCAGGATGCCTTGTCCTATGCGCTGTCGGGCCTGCCCGGCGCGACCGTGACGCCGACCTCCGTCTATGGCCGCGTGACGCTGGAGTGGACGCCGACGGCGGCTGAGATCGGCAGCTATGACGCCAGCCTGACCGTCACCGACAGCGGCAACGGCGTCACGCTGGCGGCCAGCGACACGCGGGCATTCCGCGTCGTCGTCCGCGCCGCCAACAGCGGCCCGCAACTGACCCCGGTCGGCGACAAGGCGATCGCCGAGGGCGAGGAACTGCTGTTCAGCCTGCGCGGGATCGACGCCGACGGCGACGACATCAGCTTCACGATGGAGGGTGCGCCCGAGGGCGCGACGCTCGATCCGGTGACCGGTCTGTTCCGCTGGAAACCGGCGCTGAACGCCGCCGGCAGCTACCAGATCCTGTTCGCGGCCGGCGACGGCCATTCGCGCAGCACCGAGCGGGTGACGATCACCGTCGCCAACGCGAACCAGACGCCGCTGTTCGTGCCGATGGCGACGCAATTGCTGCGCGAGGGCGCCGCGTCGACCTTCACCGTCGTCGCGGCCGATGGCGACGGCGATCCGCTGTCGCTGTCGGTGGTCAGCGGCCTGCCCGCGGGCGCGCTGTTCGTCGCGGCGCGCGGCGAGCTGCAATGGACGCCCGGCTATGACCAGGCGGGCGATCATCTGATCCGCTTTGCCGCGACCGATCCGTCGGGCGCGGTCGGCACCATCGACGTGCTGGTGCGCGTCGCCAATGTGAACCGCGCGCCCACGATCACCGAGGGTTATCATGCCTTCCTGATCGGCGAGGAAAAGCGCTTCCGCATCGCGGCGCAGGACCCCGACAGCGACGACACGCTGACCTTCAGCGCCGAAAACCTGCCCGAGGGCGCGATGATCGACGCCGCGACGGGCGAGTTCGTCTGGATGCCGGGACCGGGGCAGGCGGGCGACTATGTCGTGACGCTGATCGTCAGCGACGGGCGCGCGACGACGCGGCGGACCGTGCTGATGCGGGCGCAGCTCGAACCCGCGGCGCCGACGCTGCGGATCGAGACGACCCCCAGCTTCGCCGCGACGCCGGGGCAGAAGGTGCTGCTCCATCCGACGGCGGACAGCCTGTCCGACATCGTGTCGCTGCGCCTGTGGGTCGACGGGCAGGAGGTCGCGCTCGACGCCAATGGACGCGCGACGATCACGGCCGGCAATCCCGGCAAATATTGGGTGCGCGCGACGGCGGTCGATGCCGATGGCGGAACCGCGACGGTCGAGCAATGGCTGAAGGTCCGCGATCCCGCCGACAAGGCGGCGCCGGTCGTCGCGTTCGGCGGCGGGATCGACGCGATGATCGTGCGCGGCGCGCTCGACGTGCGCGGCAGCATCGCCGACACCAATCTCGATTTCTGGACGCTGCAACTGATCGGCGCCGACGGCAGCGTGCAGGACGTCGCACGCGGCGACGCGGCCGCCGACGGCGTGCTGGCGACGCTCGACGGACGGCGGCTGGCTGACGGCTTCTATACGCTGCGTCTGACCGGGCGCGACATTTCGGGACGCACGAGCGTCGCGAGCGCAGCGGTCGAGGTGCGCACCGGCGCCGACAAGCTGGGGCGCTATCAATCGACCCATGTCGATGTTTCGGCGCAGCTCGGCAGCGTGCCGTTCGCGCTGACCCGCGCCTATGACAGCCTGACCGGCGAATGGATCTTCCTGGGCCTCGACGTCGCGATGGAAACCAACGCCGGGACGCTGCCCGGCGTCGGCGGGGCGCTGCCCGGTTTCGAGCAGGGCACGCGGCTGATGCTGACGCTGCCGACCGGCGAGCGCGCGGGCTTCACCTTCCGCCCGGTGGCGGAGACGATCGGTTCGGTGACCTTCTATCGCCCCGCCTGGGTGGCGGACAGCGGCAACGGCTGGACGTTGCAGTCGATCGACCGCCAGCTTCGCAAGGTCGGCGGAGCCTATTTCGATGTCGAGACCGGGCTGGCCTACAACCCGGCGTCGCCGGTCTACGGCAACCGCGACTATGTGCTGAAGGGACCGGACGGCACGACCTACGTGATCGACAGCGGCAACGGCACGGTAGAAATCCGGTCGGCCGCGGGAATGCTTCTGGTCGGCGATGGCGGCGTGACCGCGCTGGGCGGCGCGGCGCTCCAGTTCCTGCGCGATGCGGCGGGCCGCGTCGTGCAGGTGACCGGACCCGGTGGGTCGGCCACCGTCTATGAATATGACGACGCCGGGCGGCTGACCGCGGTGCGCGACCTCGCGACCGGGGCGGGGGTCCGCTACGGCTATGTCGACGGGCGGCTCGCCATCGAGATTCCGTCCGATGGCGAGGGGCGGCGCATCGACTATGCCGCCGACGGCAGCGTCACGACCAGCGTCGTGCGCGACGATCTGGGCAGCGCCGCGGCCTTCACCGGCAAACCCTTCGCCGGCACGCTGCCCGCCGGGGGCGGCAGCGACAGCTATGCCTTCACCGTGCGCGCGAGCGAGATCGCGGGGATGGAGAGCGGCGCGTTGATCCTGCGGGTCGCGACCACGGGCGATGCGATCCCCGAAATCGCCGGGCTGACCGCCATCGCCAGCAGCGTGTCGGGCGGCCAGCGGGTCACGCTGTTCGCGCTGCGCGAGGCCGGACTGCACGAACTGATCGTGACCGGCGCCGGTGCCTATGGCGTCGAGATGCGCATCGCCGGCGACATCAATGGCGACGGCAGGGTCGACGGCGTCGACAGCGCGGCGGTGATCGCGGCGCTGGCGGGCGCCGATGTCGACGGCGATGGCGTCGTCGATGCCACCGACACGCAGCTCGTCGCGGCCAACTACGGCTTCCGCGCCAACCAGGCGCCGGTGATCGCCGACGCCATCGATGCGGTGAAGACCCACGTCGACCTGTCGGCCTGGATCGACCTGGGCAAGGTCGCGACCGATCCCGACGGCGACCGCCTCTATTACCGGATCGTCGGCGTCACCGGCGGCTCGGCGGTGCTGACCGCCGACGGCCGCTCGGTCGTCTTCACCCCCGACGCCGGGTACAGCGGCGCGGCCGCAATCCGGATTTCCGCCGACGACGGCTTCGGCACCTCGGCCGAGGGCGTGATCGACATCGCGGTGTCCGACGCGCGGCTGGTCGCGATCGATTTCGACCTGCGCCGCGTCCGCTTCGCCGAAGAAGGCGGGGTGGCGCCGATCATGGTGATCGGTCAGTTCGAGGATCAGGCCGACGTCTATCTGCCGCTATCCTATCTGAACGTGACGGTCGCCAACCCCGAGGTGGTGCGCTGGGGCGACGATGGGCTGCTGACCGCGCTGCGCGACGGCGCGACCTATATCAAGGTCGAGCGGGGCAGCATCGCGGCGGCGACGGTCGTCACCGTCGGGTCGCCGAAGGACGGCGACGAGATATTGACCGCCGTCTACAATATCGACGCCTATCCCGACAATGTGACGATGATGGCGGGCGGCGCGACGCGCCGGATCGTCACCGCGCAGGACCCCGAAAAGCAGTATTTCCTCGACGGCGCGGAAGCCGGGACCACCTATGTTTCGGGCGACACCGCCGTGGTCACGGTCGATGCCGACGGCGTGATGCGCGCGGTCGGTCCGGGGGTGACGACCGTCACCGTCATCAACCGCTTCGGCGAGGACCGCATCGAGGTGCGCGTGTCCGATCCGATCGTCGGCAATGTCGTGCAGATCGGCAAGGACGGCGCGATCGTCGCCAATACCGACGGCATCACCATCGGCTTCGGCCCCGGCGGGCTGGACGGCGACGCGACGGTGACGATCGAGTCGATCGCCCTTGATGACCTGCCGGTCGCGATGCCCAACGAGGATATCTTCGATTTCGTCGGCGCGTTCGAATTCGATGTCGCGGGCGCCGAATTGACCGGCCCCGTGCAGCTGGCGGTACCGGCCGCCGGCGGTGTCGGCGCGGTGGGCGACGAGGTCTGGTTCTTCCAGAAGATGCTGCTGCCGGTCGGCGAAAACGGCGCCGAGGTCGAGGTGTGGACCGTCATCGATTCGGGCCGCATCGACGAAGACGGCATGGCGCGCGCCGAATCGCCGCCGTTCCCCGGCCTGACGCGGCGCGGCCAGATTCTGGTGGCGCGGGTCGCGTCGCCGCTGCCGCGCATCCAGCTCGACCCCGGCTATGCCGCCGCGCTGACCGCGATCATGGTCCCGGCGCTCGGCATCGCGGCGTCGGGCGGCCTCGGCGGCGCGGTCGTCGGTCTGGGTCTTGGCGCGACGGCGATCGCGCTGATGGCCGCGCCGACGCTGTTCGGGCTCGCGGAGCTCGAGGTATGGCGCACCTATGCCGATGGGGAGGTTCTGAAAACGACGCTCGACGTCACCATCTCTCCGACCGACCTTTACACCAAGGTCACGGCCACGGTGCCGACGCCCAAGAAGATCAGCGACGGCACGCCGGAGATATTGGGCGGCACCGTGCAATTCGTGGACGGCAAGCCGGTCGCGGTGCTGACGGGGCGCAATTTCATCTATCCCGCCGCGACGGCGGCGCTGGGGGCGACGACGGCGGGCGACAGCTTCGCCGACATGCGCGTGGTGCTGCGCAACGGCAGCCAGGAGATCGTCCTGACCAGCGACAAGATCCGCGTGCGCGAAGGCGGGACGCAGGATTTCGCGGTCGTCGAGTTCGACGTGCCGCAGCGCGTCCTGCTGGGCGTCACGGAAATCCGCGTCGAACGGCCCGCCGCCGGCACGATGCTGGACGCCAAGGGGCGGATTCCCGCGAACGCCCAATATGTGGCGAGCAAGACGATCACCATTGACAACAAGGGCGGCTTTGCCTTCGCGGGCGATGCCAGCGGCGTCCAGATCATCGACCTTGCGCGCAAGGACGAAGGCGGCGCCGACCTGCTGGTGGGGCGGATCGAGTTGGGCGCGCCCGTGACCGAAATCGTCGTGACGACCGACCTCGGAAGCGCCTTCGTGGCGACCCAGAAGGGCATTGCGATCATCGATACGCTGACGCTTCAGCAATATGACGCCGATTTCGACACGCCCGAAGTGGACATGATCGAAATCCCGGGCGGGGTGACCACGCTCGCGGTCGATCCCAACAACCGCTACCTCTACGTCGGCGGGCTCGGCAAGGTCTACATCATCGACATCGACCCCGGTTCGGCGACCTACCTGCAACTGCTGGAGAATGAAACGCACGCGATCAACGTCGCGATCCGCAGCGGCGGCGAGGAGTTCGGCCACATCACCAGCATGGCGATCAACGCCGACGGCACGCGCCTCTATGTCGGCGTGCCGGTGTCGGAGATGTACGGGCCGCGCGGCTGGACCAACTATGGCAAGGACCATGGGCTGGTCATGGTCATCAACGTCGACGACCGCGACCGTCCGAAGGCCGGCCAGCCCAACGCCCGCAAGTGGCGCGAGGTGATCGGCAAGATCGACGGCGGCGTCGAGGTCTATGACATCCAGGCGACGGCGGAAGCCGACAAGATGGTGTTCGTGTCGCGCGGCGATACGCGCAACGGCGTCCACCTGCTGAGCGTCACCAACAACAATCCGATCAATTTCCAGGTCAAGCATGTCGGCGTGGCGCCGGTGATCAACGAGGGGCCGATCGGCGTCCGCGACGTCATCAACAGCATCGCCGGCATCTATTATTCATCGACCAAGCGCGTGACGCAGGGCCAGATCTTCGACCTCGACATCCGCAACGCCGCGGGCATCGCGGTGACGCCCGACCTCAGCTACATGTTCGTCGCCGACTGGGGGTTGCCCGTCTATATGTGGTACGGCGACCAGACCGTCGCCCGCGATGTCGATGCGCTGCACCAGACCGGGTCGAAGATCATGGTCATCAAGAATCCCTTCTCCGCCGCGCCGGAGATCGTGGGATCGACGACGCCGATTCCGCTGGCGTTCCTGGAGGAACTGCGCGTCGACAGTTCGGGGCAGAAACTCTACGCCAACTATCGCGGCCTCGGGAACATCGTCGTCCTCGACATCGACGTGATCCGGGGCATCACGCCGGGGGCGAAGGACACCGACGGCAGCTACAAGTGGAAGCAGACGCCGATCGACAACGTCAATTTCGGGCATCCCGACATCTATCCGATCGATCCGGAAAATCCGGGCAGCTTCGACGATCCGACCAACCCGCCCAACTATCTGTCGATCAACGTCGCCAGGCATGGGCGCGGGCTGGCGTTGCAGCAGCTCGACGCGCTCGAACTGCTCGCGCCGCTCGGCAAGCAGGACCTGCATGGCGCCAGTGCTCCGCCGCTGACCTTCGAATGGCGGCTCGATTCGACGCTGACCGGTACGAAGAACGCCAAGGCGAAGCTCTACGTCAGTTCGCTGCTCCCCGGATCGGGCCTGTGGCCCGACGATCCGCCGTCGATCCGCAACCTGTTCGACAGCGATCCGTCCGCCGCATCGATGGCCGGGGATCACCATCCCAACCGCATCCTGACGACGCGCGAACTCGACCCGGGGGCCTATCTGGTCAAGGCCGACGGCACGGTGGTCAAGCTGCCCGACGACCCGAACAATCCGCTCGACGGCCAGACCTGGCAGGTCACTTTCTCGCCCGAATATGCGAAGGCGATGACCGCGGGACAGCGTTACTACTGGGGCGTCGAAATCGTCGGCAAGGGCATGCGCGAAGCCGCGTCGTGGCAGGTCAAGGAAGTGGTGGCCGACGCCCCGTTCAACGGCGTCACGCTGCTCACCCACGGCTTCCAGCTCGGCCTCGGCATGATGAACTCGCCCGCGCTGTTCGGGTCGGCGTTCGAGCAGGACGGCGGTGTTTTCACCGACATGGCGGGCTTCATCACCGACGCCAGCGGCGGCGGCGTGGTGCTTTTCTACGACGGCAAGACCGGCGACTGGGTCGACCGCACGACGGGCAAGCGCAACGCCGCCGCGCTTGCCGAAGCGCGCGGCAAGGCGATCGTGCTGGTCAGCGACTGGTCGAGCCAGTCGGACATCACCGACACCGGCTTTGCGGAGGCCGCGGCCGATGCGCTGTTCGCGTCGCTGGTCGAGCTCAACCGCGCGTCGGGCGGCGGGATATTCCAGTCGCCGCTGCACTTCGTCGGGCACAACCGCGGCTCGGTCGTCAATTCGGAGATCATCCAGCGGCTCGGCACCTATTTCGAGGGTGCGGGGGGCGAGGACGGCATCCACATGACGACGCTGGACCCGCACGACTTCAAGCAGGACGCGCTCAACATCCCGCTGACGGACCTCGTCGAACTTCTGTTAAGCGCGGCTTCGGCGGCTACCTTCATGTTCCCGCCGCTTTCCAAGACGATCAATTACGTCAGCAAGGCCTTCACCAAGCTGATGAAGGTGGTGGGCAAGCTGGGGCTGAAACTCAATCCGGTCGAATTCGCCGACTTCTCCGATCCCACGGTGCAGGTCTGGAGCAACGTCAAGTTCGCCGACAATTATTACCAGGCGACGGGACTGACCGAGGTCAAGCTGTCGGAAATCACCGTGGGCGGCAAGACGATCACGCTGCTGCCCGACAGGATCACCGGCCCGATGAAGAAATATATCTTCACCGCGACGATGAACGGCCGGTCGCTGGTCAACAACGCGCCCGGATCGGCCGGAGGCGCCTTCACGCCCAACCGCCCCAATCTCGACGTCAACCTCGAAGGCATTTCGGGGATACAGGGCGACGACACGCTGTTCGCGATGTTCGGCCTCGGCGGACCCGACAGCCGCATCCTCCATTGGTACGCCGGCACCATCAACACCAACGTCGACAATATTCAGGGCTATCCGATCTTCCGCCGCGTCGTCGACGAGGGCCGCAGCACCTATGCGCTGGGCATCGAGACGCAGGAATTCGGCACCGCACCCTGGTATCAGGTCTATCCGGTGCTGGTGTCCGGCGGGAAGGGCGGATCGAGCGGCGCGCTCGACGGCTTCGTCTCTCCCGCGATCTGGGACGGCATCGGCACCGGCTGGTTCTTCAGCGCGGTCGGCGGGGGCGCCGGGGTGCGGCCGGGAGCGATCGGCACCATCTCGCCCGTCTATGACAACGGCAAGGTGGCGAGCGCCGACAATGACGCGGCGGTGCCGACGATCTTCAACGGGGATTTTGAAAGCGGCACCAAGCAGGCGATCACCAGCTTCCTTCAGAATTTCATCTTCGATTCGGGCTATGGACGCTTTCCGCTGTCCTATGAACTGCCCGGCTGGTCCTATCACGGCGGGTCGGGGTTCAAGCTGAACACCCAGGGCACGCTCTTCGGCTATCCGTTCCCCGATATCGACATCACCGGCATCTTCACCGTCCAGACCAGCCTTTCCACCCTGTTCAAGGAGGTGATGAACAACGTCCTGAAGAAATGGGCGGATATTCTCGCGACCAAGCTGGCCAGCGCCTTCATCCAGGAAAAGCACGGCGGACCGCCGATTCCGACGTCGGAATCGTCGGAAGGATACCGGCAATGGTACAATGAATATTGGCTCGAACGCGCGGCGGGCGATTTCAGCCAGGGCAAGGCCGCGCTGCAGGCGATGGCGACGGTCCAGATCATCCAGGCGATCGACAATCTGATCGGCCGGCTGCTCGACGCCGGGGTCAGCTTCAATACCGAGGACGGCATCGTCACCAAGGATTTCTCGCTGTCCAAGCTGTATGAAAAGTCGGCGACCGCCGACAAGGCGGGGCTGGACGGCGTCGCGTCGCTGATCACCCAGGTGTTCAACGCCTATATGGACCATTTCTTCCCGCAGCAGTCCGACTATGCGCTCATCATGGGCGGGCAGAAGCTGCTCAAGGATTTCATGTCGACGATGATCGAAACCAGCGCGATGCTGGCTGGAATCGATCCGACCTCCGGCGACGTCCAGCGCGCCGAGACGGCGGCGCATGAATTCATCGACAAGGTGGTGAATTTCAGCGCGATCACCCACAATCGCCTCTATGTGCCGGCCAATGCGAATTATCTGACGTTCGACACCTTCGTGCCGTGGATGATGACGGCCAATGCCGCGATCAAGGTGACCTTCACGCCGGTGGATTCCAGCCTCGGCTCGCACAGCGAGATCGTTCAGCTCAAGCCCGGCTTCATGTCGAACAACAGCTACAGCGTCGAAGTGCCGCAGGCCTATAAGGGCAAGGTCATCACCTTCACGCTCGAGCCGGTGGACATGGAAAACACCGCCACCATCGAGCACGCCTTCATGGAGCCTTCCGGGATCGAATATCGCATCCTGTGGCCCAAGACGGCGGAAGGATCGCGGCTGCTGAGCGAGCTCGATGCCGACCAGATGCGGCTGCTGGAACAGCAGGGCGACTGGCTGGTCAAGCATCCCGACGTCAAGGTCCGCATCTATGGCTATGCCGACGAGCGCGGGGACGTGGCCTATAACGACCAGCTCGGGCTCGATCGCGCGGCGGCGATCACGCAGTTCCTGCGCAAATATCTGGCCGACCGCAACGCGCATCCCGAACGCGTGCTCGATCCGATCAGCCGCGGCGAGCGCTTCCCCAGCATGCAGGAGAAGGACACGGAAACGCGCTGGACGATGGACCGCCGGACCGAAATGCTGGTGGAAACATGGGATGGCGTCCCGACCAGCGGCGTCGACAGGACCATCGACCTGTCGGAGACGCTGAGCCAGATCTTCCTGCTCGACGCCGTGCGCTTCACGGCCGTGAAGTCGGGCTCGCCGATCCTGCTCGACCCCAGGGACATGGTGACGACGTCGGCGGTGGAACCGCTGACCGCGGACCAGCTCGCGCCGATCGTCACCGCGGCGCAGGCGCGCTGGGTCGCGTCGGGGCTGATCGACGGCGCGGGCGCTGCGCTCGACCGGATCACGGTCGAGATCGGCGAACTGCCCGACGGCGCGCTCGCCCGGTTCGAGAACGGCGTCATCACGATCGACGCGGATGCCGCGGGCCGCGGCTGGTTCGTCGATACGACGCCGATGGACGACGCGGAATATGAAGGCGGAACGCTGGCGCAGCTGCTCGCCGCCGCGCTGGGCAGCGAAGCCGAGGGCAAGGTCGACCTGCTGACCGTCGTGATGCACGAGATGGGGCATGCGTTGCGGCTCGACGACGTGCCGACCAGCCAGCCGACGCGGTTGATGACCGAGATGATCCGGCTCGGCGAACGGCGCCTGCCGAGCGCCGCCGATGTGCCCGACGCGACGAAGCCCGCGACGCCGCAGGGCGACACCGGCACGCCGCCGCCGACGATCACCCTGTCGTCGACGCCGGGCGGCGCGGGCGTGCTCGCGGTCCCGCCGGGCAGCGGATTGCCGCTGGCGTCGGGACCCGTGGTCACCACGCTCACCAACGGCGATTTCGCCGCCGCGGACGGCTGGAGCGCCTTCGGCGGCGCGAGCGTCACGGGCAGCGAGGGCGTGCTTGCCGAGGACGGGCGCTATCTGTCCTATCTGCGCCAGGCCTTCGCCATTCCCGACGGCGCGACGGAGATCAGCTTCGTCATCCGCTCAGCCACGCTCGGCACCAACGGCAGCCTGCCGCCCGACGCGTTCGAGGTCGCGTTGCTCGACCCGGTCACCGGCCGGTCTCTGCTCGGCGCGCTCGACGGGCTGGACCTGACCGATGCGTTCCTCAACCTGCAGGCCGACGGGACGCTGCACCTTGCGCAGGGGGTCAGCGTAACCGGGACGCCCGGCAGCGGGTCGGCGGTCGTGACCGTGTCGCTGCTCGGCGTGGCGCGCGGCAACGGCGCCCTGCTGTCGTTCGACCTGATCGGCATGGGCGATCAGGACAGCCGGGTCGTCATCGACGATGTGACCTTCCGCACCGTGCCCAACCAGGCGCCGGTCGCGGTCGACGACGCCGTGGAAGTCGATGAGGACGGTTCTGTCCTGATCGATATGCTCGCCAACGACAGCGATGCCGACGGCGATGCGCTGACCGTCGCCATCCTGACCGGCCCGACGCGCGGCACGCTGTTGCCGCCGACGGTGCCGGGCGGGCCGTGGACCTATGTGCCCGATGCCGATTTCTTCGGGACCGACAGCTTTACCTACACGATCACCGACGGGCTGAGCACACCGGTCTCCGCGACCGTTTCGATCACCGTCAACCCGGTGAACGATGCGCCGGTCCTGGAGCCGGTGGCGAATCGCAGCGTGGTCGAAGGCACGGCGCTGTCGGTGCAGCTTGCCGCGACCGATGTCGACGATGCGGCGGCAGCGCTGACCTGGACGCTCGTCGAAGGGCCGGCCGGGATGACGCTGTCGTCGAACGGCCTGCTCGCCTGGACGGCGGCGGGGCTGGGCGACCGGACCGTGACGGTTCGCGTCACCGATGCCGCTGGCCTGTCGGCCGAACGCAGCTTCCTGCTTCGGGTGACGCCGGTCGGCAACGAAGCGCCGGTTCTGGCGCCGATCGCGCCGCAGAGCGTCGAACAGGGCAAGGCGCTGACCGTGCCGCTGTCGGCGAGCGACGCCGATGACGCGGCGGAGACGCTGGTCTGGTCGCTGGTCAGCGGTCCTGCGGGTGCGACCGTGGGCGCCGACGGCGTGTTCCATTGGGTCGCGACCGGCGCGGCCGGGCCGCGCGAGGTGGTGGTGCGCGTAACCGATCCGAAGGGCGCGTTCAGCGAGCAACGCTTCACCATCACCGTGGCGGCGGCGGCCAACGAAGCACCGGTGCTGGCGCCGATCCCCGCGCAGAGCATAGAGCGCGGGCGGCTGCTGAACGTCGCGCTGTCCGCGAGCGATGCCGACGACGCGGCGGAGACGCTGGTTTATAGCCTCGTCAGCGGTCCCGCAGGGGCGCGGGTGACGGCGGACGGGCGGTTCGAGTGGATCGCCGCAGGTGCCGCCGACACGCAGATGGTGACGGTGCGCGTGACCGATCCCAAGGGGGCGTTCAGCGAGCAGAGCTTCGCCATTGCCCGGCTTGCCAGTTCCAACCTGCCGCCGGTGATCTCCCCCGTGGCGGGCATCGTGGTGGACGAAGGGCAGGCCGTTTCGGTCCAGCTGGCCGCCAGCGATCCCGATGGCGACGCGAGTGCGCTCGTCTGGACGCTGGTGTCGGGGCCGGAGGGAGCGAGTATCGACGCCAGCGGCCGGTTCACCTGGCAGGCGCTCGACGGCGATGCGACGGTGCCGGTCGTCGTCCGCGTGACCGATGCGGGCGGCGCGTCGGCCGAACTCGCCTTTGCCATCGCAGTCCGCGACGTCGCGCCGACGCTGTCGGTGACCGGCGAAGCGACGGGGCAGGTCGCGCAGAGCTATACCGTGCTGCTCGGCGCCGTCGATCCCGGTCAGGACACGCCGATCGAGTGGATCATCGACTGGGGCGACGGCTCTACGCCGACGCGGATCGTCGGCACCGCCACGGCGGCAAGCCACGACTATGCGGTGGCGGGCAACTATGTCGTCCGGGCGACACTGGTCAACGAGGACGGCAGCTTTGCCGCCGTGCCGCTGGCGCTGTCGATCGCCGATCAGCCGCAGACGCCGCCGCTTCAGGTGACGCAGGCGACGATCGCCGACGGTATCCTGACGATCCGCTTCTCGCAGCCGCTGGGCGCCGAGCAGGCCGGGCGGACGGTGACGCTGGTCGGCGAGCGCTTCGGGGCGATTGCGGCGACGATCCGTTACGACGCCGATGGACAGGGCTTCACCCTGTCGCGCACCGACGGCAAGCCGCTGCAATACGACCGCTACAGCCTGTTCATCGGCGACGACGGCTTCCTGAGCCGTGACGGCCGGTTGCTCGACGGCGATGGCGATGGGGCCGAGGGCGGCGACTATCGCGCCTCGATCCTGTTCGCGCGCGCCGCGGCGGGAACCGCCGAGCTGCCCGACTTCGTGCGCGGGCCCGGCGAGCAGGTCGATGTGCCGCTGGCCGACCGTGCGGGCCTGCAGGTGCGCTTCACCAGCGAGGGCGGGGTCAGGACGCTGTCCTTCCGCGTCACCTACGACCCGGCGCTGCTGACGATCGACGGCATATTGCGCGGGGCCGATCTTCCGGCCGACGCGGTCGTCGACTTCCGCGCCGAAGCCGCGCCGGGCGGCAAGCGCGTGGCGATCGTCTCGATCGTCAGCGACACGCCGATCCCGGCGGGCGCGATCTGGCTGCTCAGCTTCGACGCGCGCGTTCCGGCCGACGCACCCTATGGCGCGAGTGAGCGGCTGACGGTCACCGTCGACAGCATCAACGCGGCGGCGCCGAGTTCGACGCGCATGGACGAGGCGGTGCAACTTGTCGGCTTCCTCGACGACCGCTCGCCCGAATTCGACGCGCTGCGCCAGGTCGAGCGAGTCGTCGACGGCCTGCCGATCCTGTCGTCTTCGTCGGCGGAGCGGCCGCATTTCGATGCCGTTACCTATGGCACGCACGCGGCGGTCGCCAAATGGGCGGGCGACATCCATGCCACCGCTTCGGGCAAGACGAAGAAGGCCAAGGAGATCGCCGCCGCGAAGGATGCCGCGCGCAAGAAGGACGCCAAGGCTGAAACCGCGCCAGCCGCTCCGCGCGGCAGGCAGACCGCCGTGGCGACGATCGACTTCGGCGCCACGCCGGTGCTGATCGCGAAAACCGAAGCGCCGGAGCAGGTCGATGCGCCGCTGGTACAGTGGCTCGCCGGCGCGGTGGATGACGGCGACGCGCTCGACCTGATGCCGGTGGCGCTGCCGGCGCTGCTGCTCGACCGCCGTTCCGATCCGCGCCCGCGCCGCGGCAAGGGCCGCAGGAACAAGGATCGTAAATGATGAGCGACGACAAGCGACCGGCGAAGGCGAAAGCGGGTGGACGCGCGGCGGCCGGCAAGAACACGCCCGCGCCGCCGCCGCGTCAGCAGACGCTGAAGTTCCGCACCGACAATCTGAAGAGCAGCTATTGCAACATGGCCAACGTCACCTCGACCCGCGAAGAGGTGGTGCTGAATTTCGGGGTCAATCAGAATTGGGACCAGCCCGGCGCCGCGCCGGGACCGCTCGAGGTCGATGTCCAGCACCGCGTGATCCTCAGCCCCTTTGCCGCGAAGCGCCTCAGCGATGCGCTGGGCCAGTTGGTGCGCGATTATGAGCAGCGCTATGGCCCGCTCGGCTGATGCGCGGATGACCGGGTGAGCGTGGCGGCCGACATCGGGACCGCGTCGCGGTCGCAGGGGGCGGACGAGGCCCGGCTGTGGGCATCGCTGGCGTCGGCGCGCGACGCGGGGTCCTTCTGCCAGGCCTGGCTCGACTTGCAATGCGCCCGCACGCGCGGGGTCAGCGCCGGACTGATCCTGCTCGAGGGCACCGGCGGCGCCTTCGCCCCCGCGGCGGGATGGCCCGCCGGCCCGCAGGAGCACCCCCATCTGCGCAAGGTCGCCGAGGCGACGCTCGCGAACGGGCAGGTGGTGGTCGAAGGCGATGCGGACGATCCCGACACGATGGGCATCGGCTATCCGATCGCCGCCGACGGGCGGATGATGGGCGCGGTGCTGCTCGCCGTGACCGGGCTGACCTCGCCGCAGATGCAGTTGCTGCTGCGCGAACTCCACTGGGGCGTCGGCTGGATTCACTCGCTGGTCTGGCAGCACTGCTCCGCCGGCGACGAAGGGCGCACGGAGGCGGCGACCGCGGCGATGGACGTACTTGCGGCGATGCAGGAGCATGACACGCTGGCCGAGGCGGAACTGGCGCTGTGCAATGCGGCGACGATCGCCCTCGACGCCGACCGGGTGTCGCTGGGGCTGGTGCAGGGCGACCGCGTCAAGCTGTCCGCCATGTCGCACGGTGCGTGGTTCCGCAAACGGTCGGACGTCGCCGAGGCGCTGGAAGCCGCGATGGACGAGGCGATGGACCAGGACATGCTGCTGTCGGTCCCGCTGGTGCGCGAAGGCGATCCGATCCTGTTGCAGCAGGACCGCCTGCTCGCGCTGGCGGGCAAGGGCGCGGTCGCCAGCGTGCCGATGACCGACCGCGGACTGCCGGTCGGGGTGCTGACGATCGAGCGCGCGGTCGATGCCGATCCGTTCGATGCTCGCGACCTGCTGCTCGCCGAAACGATCGCGGCGCTGGTGGCGCCGGGGATCGCGCTGCGGCGGCGCGAGGAAAGATGGATCGGCGGCCGCGTCCGGCGGCACGGCATGGACGGCGCGCGCGCGCTGTTCGGCCCGCGCCGTCCGCTGGCGAAGGCGCTGGGGATCGGCGCACTGCTGTTGCTGCTGATCCTGTTCATTCCGTTCGCCCAGTTTCAGGTGCGCGCCGACGCCGAACTCGAAGGCCAGGTGCAGCGCGCGGCCTCGGCGCCCTTCTCGGGCTTCATCGCGCGGTCGCAGGCGCGCGCCGGGGACGTCGTGCGTGCGGGACAGGTGCTTGCGACGCTCGACGACCGCGACCTGATCGTCGACCGCGCCCGCGCGCTCGGCGAGGTGCAGCAGCTCGACCGCCGCTATCGCGAGGCGCTGGCCAAGCACGAGCGCGCCGACATGAGCCTGGCCGGCGCGCAGCTTCGCCAGGCGGAGGCGAGCCTGCGCCTGATCGAATACAAGCTCGCGCGCACGCGCATCGTCGCGCCGCTGTCGGGCGTGCTGGTGTCGGGCGACCTCAGCCAGAAGGTGGGGACGCCGGTCGAGGAGGGCGACGTGCTGTTCGAGGTCGCACCGCTCGGCAGCTTCCGTGTCGTACTGAACGTCGCGGAGGAGGATGTGAATTATCTGCGCCCCGGGCAGCAGGGCCGCTTCGCGCCCACGGGACTCGCGGGCGAGACGGTGCCCTTCACCGTCAGGCGGATCACGTCGGTCACGGCCAATGTCGATGGCGAGAATGTATTCCGCGTCGAGGCGGAACTGGCGGGCGACCGCCGCGCGGTGCTGCGCCCGGGCATGGAAGGCGTCGCCAAGGTGAAGATCGACCGGCGCAGCAACGCCTGGATCTGGACGCGCGGCCTGCGCGAATGGTTGCGGCTGTTCTTCTGGAAGTGGCTGCCCTAGAGCATGAAGTATTTCGTTGAATCCGTTCGTGTCGAGCGAAGTCGAGACACCCATCGGCCCGGCGCCACGCTGATGGCTGTCGGATTGGGCGCGCGATGGCCAATCCCTTTGAAAGCGCCTCCTGGTTCCAGGTCGCCCGGCTGAGGCCCCGGCTCAAGACGCATGTGCGCGTCCGGCGCCATCGCTATCGCGGCACGGTGCAATATGTGCTCGACGACGGCGCCGCCGGCAAGGCGCACCGGCTGACGAAGGGCGCGTGGCGCTTCGTCGGGCGGCTCGACGGCGAACGGACGGTCGAGCAGTTGTGGGAGCGGCTGGTCGAGGAACTGGGCGAGGACGCGCCGACGCAGGACGACGTCATCACGGCGCTCGGCCAATTGCACGGGTCCGACCTGCTGTCCACCGACATGCTTCCCGATACCGGCGAGCTCATCAAGCGGCAGAGGAAGCAGCGGCGGCAACTGCTGATGCAGAATCTGAAAAGCCCGATGTCGCTGCGGATTCCGCTGGTCGATCCCGATGCCTTCCTGACCCGCGCGATGCCGTGGGTGCGGCCGCTGTTCGGCTGGGCCGGGCTGGCGCTGTGGCTCGCGGTGGTCGGCGCGGCGCTGCTGGTCGTCGGCACCCACTGGCAGGAACTGACGACCAATATCATCGACCGGGTGCTGTCGACCGACAATCTGCTGATCATGGCGGTCTGCTATCCGCTGGTGAAGACGATCCACGAACTCGGCCACGGCTTCGCCGCCAAGGCATGGGGACGCGAGGTGCGCGAGATGGGCGTGATGCTGCTCGTGCTCTTTCCGGTCCCCTATGTCGACGCGTCGGCGGCGAGCGCCTTGCCGAACAAGTGGCAGCGGGCGCTGGTCGGTGCTGCCGGGATGGTGTCCGAACTGTTCGTCGCCGGGATTGCCGCGCTGCTGTGGGTTGTGCTGGAGCCCGGGCTCGCGCGCAGTTTCGCCTATAACGTCATGCTGATCGCCGGCATCTCGACCGTGTTGGTCAACGGCAATCCGCTGCTGCGCTTCGACGGCTATTATATCCTCGCCGACCTGCTCGAAATCCCCAACCTCGGCTCGCGCGCCAATCGCTATTGGGGCGATCTGGTCAACCGGCATGTCTTTCGCACCCACGACATGCCGCCGTTCGACGCGACGCCGGGCGAGAAACGCTGGTTCCTCGTCTACGCCCCGGCGGCCTTCGTCGCGCGCATGGTGATGCTGTTCGGCATCGCGCTGATCGTTGCGTCGCGTTTTTTCCTGATCGGCGTCCTGATCGCGCTGTGGACGCTGTGGACCGGGGTCGGCCTGCCGCTGTGGAAGATGGGGGCGCATGTCGTCAGTAGCCCGCAGCTCCATCGCAACCGGGGCTTCGCGATGCGGCTGACGGGCGGCGCGGTGGCGGCGGCGCTGCTGATCCTGTTCGTCATTCCGGCGCCGCACCACGTCAACGCGCAGGGGGTGGTGTGGCTGCCCGACCAGGCGCATGTGCGCGCCGCGACCGGCGGCTTCATCACCCGCGTCGCCGTGGGGGAGGGGAGCCAAGTCCGCACCGGACAGTTGCTGATCGAGACCAGCCAGCCGACGCTGGAGACCGACGTCGCGCGGCTCGACTGGCGGCGGCGCGAGTTGCAGGCGGCGGCCGATGCCGAACTGGGCGGCGACCGCGTCAAGCGTCAGATCGGTCAGTTCGCGATCGACGAGGCCGAACAGAAGCTGGCGATCCAGCGCGAGCGCTATGGCGAGCTTCGCCTGCTCGCGGGGGCGGAGGGGCGGTTCGTCACCGCGCTGGCGCCCGCGTCGGACCTGCCGGGGCGGCATGTCCGCCAGGGCGAACTGATCGGCTATGTCACCCCCGGACAGGCGGAGGTGGTGCGCGTCGCGGTGACTCAGGACGACATCGACCTCGTCCGCCGCGAACTCGTCCGCGTCCGCTACCGCATCGCCGCGCTGCCCGGCGCGACGCACGAAGGGCGTGTGGTGCGCGAGGTGCCCGGCGGCACGCGCGACCTGCCGAGCGAGGCGCTGGCGCTGGGCAAGGGCGGCACCATTCCCACCGACCCGACCGATCCGAACGGGCGCAAGGCGCTGGGCCGCGTCTTCCTGTTCGACATCGGCCTGCCGCCCGAACTGCGGCAGGTGCCGTTCGGGACGCGCGTCCATGTCCGCTTCCAGCTCGGCTGGGAGCCGATCGGCTGGCAGGTGGCGCGGCGGCTGCGCCAGTTGCTGTTGTCGCGGTTCAATGCCTGAGCTGTCCGTCCTCCGCGAGCGCGCCCGCGACCTGTGGCGCGAGGTGCGCAGCGACGCGCGCCCGGTCATCGCGCCCTATCCCGAGCGCGGCCCCGCGCCGTCGTGGAAATGGGATCGCCCCGTCGACCTGTTCGTCGGCCGCGCGCTGGCGGGCGAGCGGCCCGCCATGCTCGCGCGGGCGGAGGCGATCGCGGAGGCGGCGGAGGCGCTCCGCCCGCTGGATGACGCGGACCTCGACGCGCGCTGCGCCGCGCTGCGCGTCAGGCTGATGCGTCATGGGCTTTCCGACCCGGCGTTGATCGATCAATGCTTTGCGCTGATCCGCGAGGTGACGGGGCGGATGCTGGGGATGCGGCATTTTCCCGTGCAGTTGATGGGCGGTCTGGTGATGGTCGAGGGCGGCCTCGCCGAAATGGCGACGGGGGAGGGCAAGACGATCACCGCGCTGCTTCCGGCCATCACCGGGGCGATGGCGGGCATGCCGGTGCATGTGTTCACGGTGAACGACTATCTCGCGGAGCGCGACGCCGCCAAGCTGCGCCCCGTCTACGAACGCTTCGGGCTCAGCCTGGGGGTGGTGATCCACGGGCAGGAGACGCCCGAGCGCCGCGCCGCCTATCGCGCCGACGTCGTCTATGGCACCAACAAGGAAATCACCTTCGACTATCTGCGCGACCAGACCGCGCTGGGGCCAAAGCGCGGCGCGGCGCGGCGGGTGATGCGCGACCTGTTCGGCGACCGCGCCCGCGAACCGCTGATCATGCGCGGCCTCTATTTCGCCGTGGTCGACGAGGCCGATTCGATCTTCATCGACGAGGCGCGCACGCCGCTGATCCTGTCGGCCGAGATGCCGGCGAACGACGACGGCCTGTATCTGGCCGCGCTCGAACTGGTGCGCCAACTGGAGGAGGGACGCCATTACCGCATCCGCGAGGCCGACCGCGCGGTCGAACTGACCGAGCGCGGACATCGCGTCGTCGCCGAGCTGTCGGAAGGGCTGCCGCAGACGCGCTGGCGGATTCGGCAGGCGCGCGAGCAGATCGCGTCGCAGGCAATCGCGGCACTGCGCCTCTATCAACGCGACCGCGACTATATCGTCGCCGAGGACAAGGTGCAGATCGTCGATGAATCGACCGGCCGCGTGATGGCCGACCGGTCGTGGGAGGGCGGGCTGCACCAGTTGATCGAGGCGAAGGAGGAGGTCGAGCTGTCGGGCACGCGCAACACGATGGCGCGCATCACCTATCAGCGTTTCTTCCGCCGCTATCTGCGCCTGTCGGGGATGAGCGGGACGGTGAAGGAAACCGCGCCCGAACTGTGGGCCGACTATGGACTGAAGGTCACGGTCGTGCCGCGCAACCGCCCCAATCTGCGCCGCGATCGCGGGCACCGGCTCCATGCCGACGCCGCCTCGAAATGGGCGGCGGTGGCAGAGGCGGTGCGCACGGTGCGCGAGGAGGAAGGGCAGCGGCCGATCCTCGTCGGGACGCGCTCGGTCGGGGATTCCGAGGCGGTTGCCGCCGCGCTCGACCGCATCGGCATCGCCTGCCGCATCCTCAACGCGCGGCAGGACGCCGAAGAGGCGGAGATCGTCGCGGCGGCGGGCCGGATCGGCGCGGTGACGGTCGCGACCAACATGGCCGGACGCGGCACCGATATCGAATTGTCGAAGGAAGCGCATGCGGCGGGCGGGCTGCACGTCATCCTGACCGCCTTTCACGAAACCCCGCGCATCGACCGCCAGCTCGAAGGGCGCGCCGGGCGGCAGGGCGATCCCGGCAGCACGCAGGCGATCACCGCCATCGACGACGAGCTTTACGCGCTGTTCGCCCCGCGCGCCGCACGGGCGCTGAAAGCGTCGGCAAAGGTCTGGCCGATAGAGGGGCGTCCCGCGAACCTGCTGCGCCGCTGGGCGCAGGGCGCGGCCGAGCGGCGTCATGCCGCGTCGCGCCGCCAGACCGAATTGTCCGAGGAACGTCTGCAAAAGACCATGGCGTTCAGCGGCACGGCGTAGGGGGCGGGCCCTGAAGATCGCATCAGGCTTTCTTCCGCGTTTGCGCCGACCCTGGATCGGGTCGGCACATATGTCTTCAGGCAGGTAAGGGGTTGTTCCCCGGCGAAAGCCGGGGTCCACGCGGGCAGCACTGTGCCATCTGGACCCCGGCTTTCGCCGGGGAACAGCTCGTTGTCGAAACGGGATGATCGCCGATCGGGCCGGTGGCGGCGCTCTGGCAATCGGAAGCCTTCCCGCCGGCGTCAGGGCGTCTTGATGACGGCGTCCTGCGCCGGCGTCGCAGCCGTTCCGGTCGCGACCGGCTGCGGAATCGGCGAATCGGCCTCGAACAGCGAGACGCGATCGCGCACATCGTCGTAATGGACCATCGGATCGTAGAGCAGCGACGTTTCGAAATCGAGGTGGCGCGCCTCGGCCCGGCCCATCGCGGCGAGCAGGGCAAAGCCGGCGACATAGGCATCGCGCTCGGCCGTCACCAGCGTGACCTCGGCATTCAGCAGTTCCTGATCGGCGTTGAGCTGGTCGAGCAGGGGACGCAGGCCGTTCTTCACTTCGGCGCGGATTCCGACCAAAGCCCGCTCGTTGGCGCGCGCGCCGCTGCGCGCCGCGTCGATGACCCGGCTGGTCGATCGCCAGTTGGCGAAGGCGGAGCGCGTTTCCGCCACCGCATCGCGCTCGGCGGCGGCGATCTGCTCGACCGTCACGCCGTATTTCTGCCGCGCCTGCCGCGCCTGCGCTGCGACGCGGCCGCCCTGATAGAGCGGCATCTTCAACTGTACGCCGACATAGCCGGTCGTTCCCTGATCGCGGTTGCGCGGTCCGGTGTTCGGCGCCAGCGACCCCAGATAATCATAGCGGTTGAGCCCGCCGATCGCGCTGACGCGCGGCAGATTCTCGGCATCGGCGACATCGATATCGTGCCTTGCGGCGCGGTTTTCGGCCTGCGCCGCGAGCAGCGCGGCGTTGTTGTCGAGCGCGACGCGCACCGCTTCCTCCGATGTCGCCGGGAATTGCGGCAGCGGCGGGGGCGGGGCGAGGTCGCCCGGCGGGTTGCCGACGAGGCGGATATAATTCTCCCGGCTCGCGATCAGCCGCGCTTCGGCGGTTTCGAGCTGGCTGATGGCGAGCGCGACGCGCGCTTCCGCCTGCGCGACATCGGTCGGTCCGGCGTCGCCGACGTCGAAGCGGTCGCGCGTCTGGGCCAGCGTATAGTCGATCACCGACCTGTTGCGCTGGTTGAGGCGCACCGTCGCTTCGTCGCGGATGACGTCCATATAGGCCGCGACGACGCGGGTGAAGAGGTCCGATTCGGTGCTGCGCAGGCCGTGGCGGCTGGCGTCGCTGCGGGCTTCGGCCGACCGCACCGAATTGCGGACGGCGCCGAAGCTGATCAGCGGGACGTTCATGTTGAGCTGTCCGACGAGCTGGCGATCGGGGTCGGAGGTGAAGAGGTTGCCGGTCTGATCGCCCTTCAGGACATTTTCCTGATAGACCGCAGAGGCTTCGAGCGTCGGCCGGCCCGCGGCACGCGCGATCGGGACATTCTCGTCGCCCGCGCGCACCTGCGCGCGCTGCGCGGTCAGCGTCGGGTTCGAACGATAGGCGGCCTCCAGCGCCTGGTGCAGCGTTTCGGCCTGCGCGACCCCCGAAGCGAGCAGCATCGCGGCGCCCCCCAGCAGTGCCATTTTTCGCATCATCGCTCGAATCTCCTGTTCTCGCTGGCTTGCCCCCGCGCCGTCATGTGCGCGGTGACGCCTTTCCGCCGATTTCAAGCCGGCAACGAAGCCCGGCGGGTAGCTTGTTGCCCGGATTGGGAAGCTCCAGCCGCATCCCGAAGGTGCCGCTGGCCGCGTCGAACACGCGGTCGATCACCTTGACCTGCGCCTGATAGGACCCGCCCACCGGGTCCTCGGGGAACACCGTCACCATGTCGCCGACGTGCACCGCGCCGAGCTGCGCGATCGGGGCGAACACCTCGACGTTGAGCGGGTTGATCTGGGCGATGGTCAGGATGTGCGACGTGCTCGGTCCGCGATATTCGCCCGGCGCCATCGCGCGCTCGACGACGACGCCATTGACCGGGCTGCGAACGGTCTTTTCGGTCAGGATGCGCTGGGTGCGGACATATTCGAGCTGGGCGACGCGCTGGTCCTGCGCCGCGGCGCGGCGTTCCTCCGCCGCAGCATCGGCGTTGGCCTTCGCCTCCTCCACCTTGTCGCGGGCGAGGTGGGTGCGGATCTCGTCGCTGCGGCGGCTGACCGAAGCGAGGTAGACGGCGCGGGCGTCGGCGGCGCGCACCGCATGCGCATTGGCGGCGCGGGCCTCCGCGGCGGCGGCGCTCGCGCGGTCGACGTCGGCGCGGAGGCGGGCGACGACCTGTCCCTTGCCGACATTGTCGCCACGGTCGACGTAGATCGCCTCGATCACGCCCTCGACACCGCTGTTGACCCGCACGACGCGGCTCGGTTCGATCAGGCAGTCGTTGGGGCGGGAGGCGTCGAGGCCGGGCGGCGCCACCGTGTCGGCCGGCGGCGAGGCTGCGAGCGGCTGGATGGCGGGGGTCGCGGGCTGGATGGCAGGCTGAGCCGCCGGGCGACTGTCGGCGCTGCTGTCCGCCAGCGCCAGATACAGGCCACCCGCCACGGCCAGGACAGCGGCGCTGGCGACGAATATGCGCTTTCGATCGGTCACGCGCCCACGGTCCCCCCAATAGTCCCGGCATTTCCGCGTCGGCATCCGCCATGCGGCCCGTTCGCCCTCGTCTTGGTTAGCGGCGAACCGGTGGAATTCGGATCACGGCGGCGGACGAATTTCCGCCGGACGCCCGAAAACGGGATTCGCGGCAAAAGCAGGGGGTTGCGCGATGATGCATTGCAATATTACCCTGACCGAAAGGTCGGGTCGCAGAGCGTTGAGGGGATTCGGCTCGTGGAAAGTTCACAGACCAGATTGCTGCTGCGGAACTGGCGCGATGGCGTCGCCGATGGACGCGATCAACTGATCGGGAAACTCTATCCCGAACTGGAGCAGATCGCGGCCGCACGGTTGCGGCGCGAACAGAATTCGTCGCTTTCGACCGGCGACCTGATCAACGACGCGGTGCTGCGGCTCGTGCAGATGGAGCGCATCTCGCTGGCCGACAAGTCGCATTTCATCGCGCTCGCGTCGCGGATGATGCGCCATATCCTGATCGATCACGCGCGCCTGCGGTCCTCGTCGAAGCGCAGCCATCGCAAGGTGGAATTGTCGACGCAGATCGAGGACGGCCCACGCCGCATCGACCTCGGTGCGCTCGACGCGGCGCTGATGCGTTTGCGGGTGCTGGACGAGGAACTGATGGAGATCGTCGAGATGCGCTATTTCGGCGGCATGACGACGGCCGATATCGCCGAGGTGATGGGCGTGTCGGAACCGACTGTGAAGCGGCGATGGCAGGTGGCGCGGGCCTGGCTGGCCGACGCGCTCGCCAATCCGATCGACCCCGACTGACCGTGCCGTCCCGCGGGGCGACAATGCCGGGTCAGCGGAGCGGGCCGAAATCGGACGCGGGCCGCCCCGCCGCGCACTTCGCCAGATTCGCGCGCAGCCCCGGCAGGAACTCGGCATAGAAGCCGAGCAGCGTGCCGCGTTTCTGAAGGTCCGCGAAGTCGCGCTCGGCCTGCCGCCATGAATCGCACGCCAGCGCCCGGTCGCCGGCATCGCGCCCGATGATCCCGAGGATGATATGCGAAAAGCCGTGCGCGCTCAGTGTGTTCGCCGACCGCTTCACCGCCAGCAGCTTCCGGTGTCCGGCGATCACCTCGCGCTGGGTGGCGATGGCTTCGGCGAAGCGGCCCCTGTCGCGCAACCACTGCGCCTGCGCCTCGCGGATGCCGGTCGACATGGTGATCAGGCCATTGTCGCGGGTCTCGATCGCCATCAGCCGATCGATCGTCGTCTGCGCCAGTTCGTTGAAATGGGCGGCCTCTTCCTTCTTGCCGAGGCGCGAGGCGACCGGAAAGCCGTTATAGCCGGTCCAAGCGATCATGTCGAGGACGATGGGATCGTTCGGCAGCGCGCGCTCGAGATCGCGGAACCTTTGTTCGGCGGCGTGGAACAGCGGCAGGCTCCGTTCCATCGTCTTGTCGTCGAACGACAGCGCATAGGCGCGGTAATAGTCGGCATAGGCGCGGTCGAGTTCGGCCGCGCGCGAGGTCTGCGCGTCGGCGGGCCATTCGCCGACCTCCTTTTCCAGATCCTGTGCGAGCGCGCCGACGCGGTCCATCCTGTCGGCGAGGTCGGCGAGTTCGATCTGTGCCTTGCGGACGGTGCTGCGCGCCTCGAACCAGCCGAGGTCGCGTTTCGCCGCGGGCGTCCGGTCGAGGGCGCGGGCCGCTTCGGCGATCGCCCTGTCGGCGGCCTTGTCGTCGAGAAAGCCGTGCGCCTCGATCACCGCGCGATGGGCGTACAGTCGCGCCAGGACATTGGCGGTTGGCGCGCCCGGATCGCGAACGGCGCGCAGCAGCCTTTCCGCCGCGGCCAGATTGGTCCGCGCCTGTTCCTTCTCGCCGAAATTGGGCTCGCCGGGAACGCCCTGGATGCGCGCGAGCTTGATGAAACCCTCGGCCGCCTCCAGCCGCAGGTCGTCCGCGATGCCCGGTGATGCGGCCAGCGCGGACAGATAGGTCTGTGCCCTCTGCGCCAGGTCGACGCGTGCTTCGGTGTTGCCGACGACGCGTTCGAGCCGGTCGTTGAGATCGAAGAGCATGTAGCGCGCGAGGTCGCGAAGCTGGCCGAAGCGCGTCGCTTCGGCCGCGCGTGCGCGATCCGCGACCGAATAGGCATATCCCGTCGCGGCAAAGGCGCCCGCGATCAGCAGCGCGGCGGCGGTGGCGGCGAACACGCCGAAGCGGTGGCGCTGAACGAACTTGCGCAGGACATAGGCCCGCCCGCCGCCCATCGCCGCGACGGGCAGGTTCGCGTCCCAGGCCTCGACGTCGGCGCGCAGCGCCTCCGCCGTGGGGTAGCGCCGCCCCGGTTCCTCCGCCGTCGCGCGCGCGACGATGGCGCGTAATTCAGGGGCGCGCAATTCGGGGTCGTCGCCTTCGGGCATCATCCGGGCCAGCAGCCGGCCGAGCGAGAAGATGTCGGCGGCGGTGGTGACCTCGGCGCCCGTCATGCGCTCCGGCGCGGCATAGCCCGGCGTCAGGCTCAGGCTGTCGAGCGACGACCGGCCGGTGGTCGCGACCGGGCCGGGTCCCGCCAGCGCGTCGGCGGGCCGCGCGATGCCGAAATCGATCAGCTTGACCGTTCCGTCGTGGGTGACGAGCACATTCGAGGGCGTCAGGTCGCGGTGGACGATCAGATTCTGGTGCGCGACGCCGACCGCGGCGCAGATGTCGCGGAACAGCCGCCGCCGCTCGGCCGGGCTCGCCCGATGTTCGTCGATCCACTGCAACAGCGGCAGGCCGTCGACATATTCCATGACGATATAGGGCGACCCGTTCTCGGTCGCGCCGCCGTCATAGAGCTGGGCGATATTGGGGTGGCGCAGCCGCGCCAGCGTCTGGCGCTCGCGTTCGAAGCGTTCGACCAGATTCTCGGAAAGCAGCCCCGGCTTGATGATCTTGATCGCCGTTTCGTGGACGAAATCGCCCGCCGCGCGCTCGCCGCGATAAACCGAACCCATGCCGCCGCGCCCGATGCGCGCGACGATGCGATAGGCGCCGATGCGCTCGGGAATTTCCTCGTCCTCCAGCGCGTCGGTTGCCGCTCCGGTCTGGAGCATCGCATTGTCCGCGGCGCGGCGGATCGCCCTCAGCCGGCTCGCCAGTTCGGGCCGGTTCTCGGTCTGCACTTCGATCCACGCGTCGCGTTCCGCTTCCTCGATGTCGAGCATCCGCTCGAACAGCTTCAGCGCCTCGCGCTCCAGCTTGACGTCGGTCATGACCGCCCGCCGCGTATCGGGCCGGTCGCCGTTTTCCCCAACCGAGCTTCCCCCATCACATCCCCCTTGCGACCGCTTATGGTTCATCATTCGCGGCCCGCTGCCAAGAGCGGGCGGGCACCCTCTGCCCTGTAAAGCGAAATTCGGCGCGAAATGGGATCGCGGTGCGGTCGATGCGGGTGGCCGGACGTGCCGCGATACGGAGGAAGCATCGCGGCCTGTTGAATTTTCCGCAAAGAAGGCCATGTTGCGCGCCATGCATGTCTCCCTGTCCCTGAGGCGCTCGGCGCATCACGCCGGTCGGCTGCTCGAAGGCTAGCCGCCCCGGACCCGCATCGCGGCGGGCCCGGGGGTTTTCGAGACATGCGGCATGGTTCGCGCCCGTGGGCCGCTCGCCGCTCAGCGCTTTGGAGATCGATGTGGATGAACCTGCGGAACAGCAAGCGCTGTTCTCGCGCCTGCTGTACGAAGCCGCGCAGCGGGCGGAGCAAATATTGGCTTCCGCTGTGGAAGCGTCCCGGATGCGGGCGGTTGCGGACGATGGATACAGCGCGATCGAGCGGCTCGAACATTCGCCGTTAGCCGACGACCAGATGCTCGCGCTGGCCTTGCGCCTGTCCGATCGGCGAACGCCGGGCGAGCCGATGGAGGCCGTGCTCGACCGACATTTCCGTGTCGACGCTTCGCCCGCAGCGCAGGAGGCACAGCGCCGCGCCGTCTGGCGCGCCATCGACGCGAACGGCCTGCCGATCGAACGCGCGTCGCACGCGGTGGCGAACCTCGAACGCCGCCTGGCGGGCCGGGAGGGCGATCTCGATCGCGCCTTGCGTCGCCATGCCGCGCTTTATTCCAGCCTCTGGTGCGATCCGCGCATCGGTGCGAGCGCATCGGCGCGCCGGGTGATGCTCGCGATGGTCAGCCTGCTTCACGAACGCGACGTGACGCCTCGTTTCGTTCCGCGCGGCAGACGGCGGGCCACATGATCCCCATGCCCGCGACGACGCGGATGCGCCGCCGGTCCGGATGACCGCCCCTTCGGTCGCGCGCCATCGCAACCTTCCTCCCCTTGCCATGTCGCCCGATCGAATGGAGACCGACTTGTTTCCCAAACGCTTTGCTCCGCTGTTCCTCAGCGTCCTCGCCGCGCTGGTGTCGGGGCTGTTCCTTCCGACGCCATGGGCGCTGTTCGTCTTTCCGGCGAGCGTCGCCCTGTCGCTCGTCGGCTTGTTCGACATTTTCCAGGCACGGCATGCGGTCAAGCGGAATTACCCGATCGTCGGCAGGCTGCGCTGGTTCTTCGAGGAGATCCGGCCGGCGATCCGGCAATATCTGATCGAGGGCGACCACGAACGCGCGCCCTTCTCGCGTATCCAGCGGTCTCTGGTCTACGCGCGTGCGAAGAACCAGATCAGCGATCGTCCGTTCGGAACGTTGGTCGACGTCTATCAGAACGGCTATGAATTCATCGCGCATTCGACCCGCCCCGTGCCTCCGTCGGACCCGGCGACGTTCCGGGTCGCGATCGGCGGCGACGCGTGCCGGCAACCCTATCAGGCATCGATCTTCAACATCTCCGCGATGAGTTTCGGGGCGCTGAGCGCCAATGCCATCCGCGCGCTCAACAAGGGGGCGAAGCTGGGCGGGTTCGCGCACGATACCGGAGAGGGTTCGATCAGTCCCTATCATCGCGAGCATGGCGGCGACCTGATCTGGGAAATCGGCAGCGGCTATTTCGGATGTCGCACCGAAGACGGCCGCTTCGACCCCGCCCGCTTTGCGGAACGGGCGGCCGATCCGCAGGTCCGGATGATCGAACTGAAGATCAGCCAGGGCGCCAAGCCGGGGAAGGGCGGCATCCTGCCCGCCGAAAAGGTGAGCGCGGAGATCGCGGCGACGCGGGGCATCCCGATGGGCCGCGACTGCATTTCGCCGGCGCGGCACCAGGCCTTCTCGACACCGATCGAGCTTGTGCAGTTCATCGCCGACCTGCGCCGTCTTTCGGGCGGCAAGCCGGTCGGCTTCAAGCTGTGCGTCGGCCAGCCCTGGGAATTCATGGGCATCGTCAAGGCGATGCTCGAAACCGGGATATTGCCCGATTACATCGTCGTCGACGGCGCCGAAGGCGGGACCGGAGCGGCGCCGCAGGAATTCGCCGACCACCTCGGCATGCCGCTGCGCGAAAGCCTGCTCTTCGTGCACAACACGCTGGTGGGGGCAGGTCTGCGCAGCCGGATCCGGGTTGGCGCGGCCGGCAAGATCGTCAGCGCCTTCGACATCGCGGTCGCGATCGCGCTGGGGGCGGACTGGACCAACGCGGGCCGCGGTTTCATGTTCGCGATCGGGTGCATCCAGTCGCTCTCCTGCCATACCAACCGCTGCCCGGCGGGCGTCGCGACGCAGGACCCGGTTCGCCAGCGCGCGCTCGTCGTGCCTGACAAGGCGCAGCGCGTCTATCATTACCACCGCAACACGCTTCTCGCGCTGTCCGAGATGATCGCGACGGCCGGACTAGCTCATCCGGGCGAAATCACCCCGCACCATCTCGTCCGCCGGGTCAGCCTGACCGAGATCCGGCTCTTCTCCCAACTCCATATCTTCCTTGAGGAAGGCGAATTGCTGGACGGCGCCTGCGAACGCGATTTCTACGGCAACGCCTGGAAGCTGGCGCGGGCCGACAGTTTCGAAGTCGCCATTTGAGGCCGCACGCGTTCCACGTCGCGGAATATGCGAGGTCATATTCATGAGCGGTTCTGCGGCGCAGATCGTCGAAGGAAGTGGTGGACGCACTAGGGCTCGAACCTAGGACCCGCTGATTAAGAGTCAGCTGCTCTACCAACTGAGCTATGCGTCCACTGCCGGTTTGCGGCGTTCTTCATCAGTGGCTCTGGAGCCTTGTGCTGCGAAGAGAGCGGCCCGCTATCATGGTGCTCAGCACATGGCAATGGCCTTCGCCGATATTTTTTCGGCCGAAGCCAAGCTGCGGCGAAACACGGCTGCTTTCGACAAGACTTCGGGTTCTTGTTCGACGAGGCGCGAGACGCCGGCAACATGATCTTGGCTGAAGCGCATCACGCTAACCTTCTTCTCCTGGCAACATCACAATTCGTGATGTTTCCTGCGGCGGTCCGGCTTTGATGAGTAGCCGGACTTGTCCAACGGCTGATGCATGCACTACGGCTTGCTGAGCGGCAATAAGGGAGGCGAAGGACACGGTGATCGAGCTTGAGTGTGCCGCTCAGGCTCTTGAAGACCGAACCGCCCTTGACCAGCAGGCTTGCGATCGAGACGCGGATCGTACCGTCGGTTAGCCCCATCTTTTCGAGATTGATCCGCGTGTCGGGGAGGATGCGCGGACCGATCCGGGCTTCCTTTGCACGAGCGGCAGCGAGACCTGCGTCGTCGGCGAGGTCGTCGAAGTCGAGCTGTGGCGCGTCGATGGTCGCATCGATTTTCGTTCGGCCGTCGCGCTTGAGGACGGTCGCCTTGGCGCGGATCGCCGAGCGGCCGACCGAAGAGCCCCGCCTCGGCGATATGATCGAGTTGCTTGAAGCTTGTTCCCCGCGCACGCATGGTCATTGTCATCGCGCTCGTGTCGAGCGGTGCCGCCATCGTGCCTTTTGCTGTCAGGTCGAGAAGATCCGAGGAGAGGACGCCCCGAGCAACAGGACGAGCGCCGCCGACAGTCCGGCCAGCAAGGCGAGCGTCATGCGCGTCCAGCGCGGCAGCGCCGCGAACTTGTCCGCGATGGCGGCGCGCCGCCGCGATCCTGGCGCCATGGCTAATCCCAGGTTTGATCGCGACGTGTCGATCACGCGGGGGGCAGCTTGACCTCGGGCAGGTTTGCAAGGTCGGCCTTGGTCATCGACGTCTGAAGATCGGTGTCGTCTCCGCGAACGACGACCTTGAGGCCGGTGATCGGGACATGGACATAGCGATCCGGCCCCGCGCCATCGAGTTCGACGAGCAGGCGGTCGACCTTGTTATCGGCTCCGCGTTCGACCTTAGCGACGTCGCCAAGTTCCTTGCCGTCGGCACCGATGATATCGGCATCGAGCAGCTGTGCTTCGCTGAGGCCGAGGGCTGCGGGTACGGGACCCGCGACGGTGGCGCTTGTCTCGGCGGAGCGCTCAAGCTTGTCTTCGGCTGCTTCATTCCTGTCGGAGCAGGCGGCGAGGAGGATAGCCGGGGCGGCGAGGGTGAGAATCATGCGCATCATCATTCCTTTGCTTGCGAACAAGTTGAACGTCTCCCCGCGAAGAGGGTTGCAGGCTTCGCCGTTTCCCTGTCAGGCCTGTTGCGGGCGGATTTCGAACCCGATGATATCGGCGTCGGCCGACCAGTCTGTCGCAAGCTCCTCCGCGCGGCTTTCGGTGTATCCGCCCGCGATCGCGGTGAAGCTGTGCTGATCGCCGTCGAGCGCCTGGTCGATCGTGATCGACTTGAGGTGCTTCGCCGCGAGCAGGTCGCCAAAGCCGCCCAGCGTCATGGCGCTGCCGTGACGATATATGGCCCTGATGTGCGCGATCCGTCGCTGAGGCGCGTAACGTTCGGTGACCGAAACCGCCGCCAGCACGGCGAGCGTGGCGGCGCCGCCGAAAATCGCGAGCTGGTAGAACCCTATCCCGAACAACATGCCGAGCGTTGCCGTGGTCCAGAGCGAGGCGGCCGTCGTCAGCCCGCGCACATTGAAGCCTTCGCGGAAGATGACGCCGCCGCACAGGAAGCCGATGCCGGTCAAGATGCCATGCGCCATGCGGACCGGGTCGATGCGGATGACATCGGAAGGAGCATCGTTGAGCCACGCCATCTGATGCACGGCGGACAGCATCAGCAGGCAGCACGAGAGCGAAACGAGGATGTGCGTGCGGAGACCCGCAGGGCTGGCTCGATACTCGCGTTCGGCGCCGATTATCGCGCCGGCCAGCGTGGCGCCGGCAATCGGCCAGATCAGGTCGGGGTCAAAAAGGTCCATGTTCGGTTACCGCTCGGGGCGAACTTAGGTTCCTTGGCACGAGTATAACGCATCGTGGTGCCCGGCCCAAAAGGTAAAGCCCCACTGCACGAAGCGGCGGGGCTTTCCTGAAGTCCGATCCGGAGATCGGGACTTGCAGAAAAGAAACCGGTGAGAATGCGAAAGGTTGCATGACGCGTCAGAAACTTTGCGTTCGGAGGGAAAGATGGCGCGGCCTGTTCGGCTGCACGACGGTCGCATGATGGCGATGGCCAAGAAAACGGCCCGCCGAAGCGGGCCGAGGACGCAGCGTCGAGGTCGGCTGCGAGGGGAAAGGTTCAGTTTTCGGTGCCGGGCTTGCCGGTTTTGGGCGGCTTGCCATCCTCGATCCGGCCTTCGTTGCGAAGGTCGCGGCCTTCCTGCGCCTTGCGCTGGCTTTCGGGGGAATCGCCATTTTCGTAGGCTTCTTCCTTCACATAGCCGGCGGCTTCCTTGGCTTTACCTTTGATGCTCATGATGATCTCCTCTTGCAGGGGGCATGAGGACAACTGGCGTTGCCGTGGCGAGTTGCGTGTCGACAGGGAGTCGCACGAGAGAATTTGCATTCGTCCTAACCTAGATCAGGTCGGCGCCTGCGAAGGGAACAATGATGGCTTTCATGCGTCGTTGCCGGTTCCGTTCTTCCGACTTGATCCAGGTTGTGTCGCGAGACGCGCGATGCGCTTATCACCGCTGCTCTTCATGCGTTCCTGGCGACCCGGGAGCGTTCGAGGGGGGCTTCCAGCGCATAGCGATATGCCTCTGGACCCGGAAAGGCTCCGCCGGAAGGCGGGGCCTTTCTCGCGGGGTCAGACGCCGCGCATCCTTCCTGGCCTTCGGCAAACCATTCGCCGAGCGCGCGCGATTGTTCCTCTCCGAGGCGCGAGAGCGGGACATCGACATCGCGGTGGTCGAGCGCGATGCGGAGGTCTCCCGCGGCGTCGGCGGCATCGCGCGCGACATTGCCCGCGCTTTGCCCATACCGGACGACCCAAAGGATCGAGGGCCAGCGCGGCGTCATAGGGGGAGACTGAATGCCGTCACCGAGCTCAACGCTGCGTATCGGTGAGGCGTTGGTTTTCGGCGCGTGTGCCCGGTTGCCAATCGACGCTGATCGCGTTGAGGACGATTGCGAAGCGGAGGTGGCCGTCTTCGGCAGTGACGTTGATGCGCAAATTCTCGTCAGCGAGGAGCAGGTCGGGGTCGTCGCCGAGCAATCCGCAGCAATAGTGAACCGCCTCTCGCCGGGCGGCCAGGTCATCGGCAAGCTCATGACCCTGCTCGTCGATCTCCTGCGTGCCGTCGCAAACATGAAAATAATATCGGGGCATCGCAGGCTCTCTCCTGATGTCTTGCCGCCCCGGTTGCTAAACGAGCGAATCCAACGTTCGATGCAGGTAAACATCAGAAAAATCGGCTATTCGTCGCAACGTGTCGACATCGCCGATCGTGAGGCGGCGCGACACGCGTTTGACCGCGCCTTCCTTCTCCAGAATCTTGATCGTGCGGTTGATGTGAACGGGCGTCAGGCCGAGCAGGTCGGCGAGTTGCTCCTGGGTCAGCGGAAATTCAAAGGCGCCAACTTCTTCGAGCGCGATCTGCTGCACGCGATAATAAAGCTCGCACAGCAGGTGAGCGAGGCGCCCGAGGGCGTTGCGGCGGCCGATATTGAGCAGCCACTCGCGGCTGATCGAGCCTTCGATCAGAATGTCGACGATGATGGCGCGCGCGATATTGGGCCTTGGCGCGACGAGCGCTTCAAAATCCTTCTGGGCGAAGACCGCAAGCTCGACGGGGGTAAGGGCCTGGAGGTTGTGGTCGGCGATATCGACGTAGAGGGACTGGAAGTCGAGCGCATCGCCCGGAATCTTGAGCGCGACGATCTGGCGTCCGCCATCGGCCGAGGTCTTCTGGCGATACGCAAAGCCGCTGAGAAGCACGGGGCAAACCTTCGCGAGGTCGCCTTCGCGCAAGATATATTCGTTAGGCTCGAGCCGTCGCAAACTGAAGGGCAGGGAAGCTATCGCCTGCTGGTCGTCGGTCGACAGCCGGCTATGGCTGAGCAGTTTGCGAATGAAGATACCGAGCCGGTCCTCCTTGGACTTGAAGGGATCGTCACCCATCCAGCGTACCGATGAGGGCATAAGGCGTTTCGAACCCGTTCCAGAATTTCCGATCGTGCATGCCATAAGAACATCGGCAGGGCCGATGCGGTTCCGGCCCGCAGCATGGCGGACCATGCCGACACGCTATGGCCGCGTATGCGGAAGGGCGAAGCAACATGGGTTAAGTCGAAACCGACCTCCCTCAATATTATCCCAACCGCGCAGCATGAATGGGCGAGGGGCTCTGATGCACGAGGACACGAGACGCGGCTGAATGGCCGTCGTCCTTGGCGGTCTGCTTCTGGCCGCGGCGCGTGAACCAGACGAGCGCGCCGAGCACGCCGACGCCAAGCAGCTTTCCGGACCCCGATGTCCTTGCCTGTGATGTCATGTCCCTGTTCTTATCGCCTGTCGTTGCTGCGTGCCTGCGCGCCGCCCGTTCAGAATATCCGACGGAATCCGAAAAGGTCGCTGTCGGGATCGCGCGCACCGCAAATTTCCGAGCGCAATATCTGAGCGGCCATCATCGAGAAGGTGATGCCATTGCCGCCATATCCCATCGCCGAATAGCAGTTCGGCATCCGCGGCACGCGCCCGACGGTCGGTGTCCCGAGCGGGCTATTGCCGAAGCTGCCTGCCCAGGCGAAGGCGGGCGCGGGATCGATCGCGGGAAGCAAGGCCGCGAGCTTGCGCGTCAGGATTTTCGTCTTGGCCGCAAGCCTGGCGTCGCGTTCGCCGGCGCTCGCGATTTCCTCATCCTCCCCGCCGCAGATCACCGCGCCCTCCGGCGTTGTCCGGATATAGAGATAGGGATCGGACGCCTCCCAGATCATCGCACCGTCCCGCCAGAGGGCTTCGGGTTGTGGTCGCGTCGCGATTACCCAGGTCGACATGATATGGTTGCCGAGCCTCGGTACGCCCTTCATCATCTCATATCCGGTCGCAAAGACGGCATGCCGAGCCTGCACATGTGCGCCCCGATCACTCTCGAGCGTCACGCCCTTTTGCGCCGCGTCGACGCGCACGATCTCGCTATGCGGATGGATCCGTGCACCGCGCTTCGCGGCGACCCCCAGATAGGCTGCTGCCATCGCGCGCGGGTCGGCGCAGTAGTTGCCGAAGCCGACGATCGCATGGCGCCGCTTGATCCCGTAGCGCCGCTCGGTCTCGGCGGGTCCGATGAGTTCGACCTCGAATCCGGCCCTGCGCCTTGCGTCGGCCTCGGCCGCCAGCTGCGCAGGATCGAGGCGGTCGCCGTCGAGATAGAGCGAGGGGCGCGTTGCAGCACCGACCTTGAGTCCGAGCCGCTCGGTGCGCGCGCGAAGGGCCTCGACGGCCAGGTAGGAGCGCCGCCAGATGCGCATCGCCCGCCCCCAGCCGATGCGCTCCGCCATCTGCGAGAGCGGCGTGTCGAGTTCATATTGGAGTAGCGCGGTGGAAGCCGGGGTCGATCCCTCCGCGATGCCGCGCCGGTCGAGGATCATCACGTCGAGCCCCGCCTCGGTCAGGGCCTCGGCAATCAGCGCGCCCGATATACCCGCACCGATCACCGCGACGTCACAGCGCGAGCGGGACGGGAGGGGAAGGGTGGGAACCGGGGGGCGGCGGTGCTCCTGCCAGATGGTGCGCCCCGTCCTGAGGTCGCGCTCCTCGCTTGCCGACCTGCCGTCATCGCTTTTCATGATGGTCTCGTGTCGGTTCTCTATCGGCAATCGTCTCGTCCTCGATTGCCGCCTCGATTGGATCGCCGTCTTGAGCACAGTGAGGGCAGCAGAAGCATGGTCGGGCCGACCCGTCACGGCAAAAGCCGGGTCGCGCGGGAGCGACGACCCGGCCCGGAGAGCGCGACCAGCGCGCCCGCCTGTTGTTGTGCCAGGGATCAGCGGTTCTGACGATTCTCGTCGTCGCGGCCGCCCTGATTGCCGCTCTTATCGGCGTCGCGATCGTCGCCCTGCTGGCGGCGGGCCGGATCCTGCTGTTCCTGCTGACGGTCCTGGCCGGGGTTCGGATTCGGCTGGTTGCCGCCCTGTTGATTATTCTGCGCCATGATGGCCTCTCCTGATGATGATCTGCCCGGGGGTGGGCATGGGAGAGACGCTTGGATATTCCAGATTGTTCCTCTAATTTCATGGACTTAACATAGGTTATGACGTTCGTGAATTTTATCGGGGCTGGAACCCTGCGGCCGGAACCTTTCACTCCAGATGCTCCAACCGCCATAAGACTGCGAATGCTCTTTGTGCGGAATGGCTCGCCGGCTTGATTCCCGACGCTGGTCAATGAGACCTATCTCCGGGCGGTCATCAGCGGCGCAGTCGTGCCGCGATGGATCGTCATGGTCACGGTGCCGAGACCTGCGGCGGGAATTACCCTCATCCTCTCGTTGGCGATCCCGCGATCTTCGAGAAGGCGCGCGAGCGTGGTTGCCTGCGCCTCGTCGCCTGCGAGTTCGATCGTCGCGGTGGGCGCGGCGCGCAGGATCGTCGCGAGATCGGCGGCACGGCCGAGGCCCTTGCTGGTGAGTGTGGGCTGCGTTTCGTGAAATCCGGTGAACTGAAAGTCCGCGCTGCCGCCCTCGCGTTTTGCCAGCCATTCGGAGACGCGCCGGGACAGCGAACCTGTCGCCGCGGCCATGGTCGATCCGTCGGGCAGGACCACTAGACTGTTGGTCGGACGAACGGGAGGCGCCGCATCGACGCTTTCCGCGCCACACGACTGAAGAGCAAGCGTGGCCGCGGCGATCGAAAGTGCGGAGGTCATGAGAAGGAGAAAACGCGTCATCTGACTATCCCGTTGATACGAGATTGAAACGCACGGAATCGCTCGGTGTTGCGCCGAGCGCGGGGCGTTTTTCGGTCTTCATGTCCCGCTATGGGCCGCTAGGCGAGATCGCGCACTTTCGGCTCGCGGTCCCAGTGGCGCTGCGTCCCGACCTTGATGAAATCGGCAAGCGCGACGATACCTTCGTCAGGCTCGACCCCGGCCTTGTCGAGCAGAACCTGGCTCGCTTCGTCGTGCGCGATGGTCTTGCAATGGCCATAGGCGTCCATGAACCATTGGACGGCGGCGCCTTCACGCGTCAGCTTTTCGGCGGCGGCTGCGGTGAGCACCGAGGCGACGGCGTCGAACAGCACCGATGGCGATCCCGCCAGTTGACCATCGGCCTTGAGCAATCCGGTCGAGACCGGAATGCCGCCGACCTTGGGAGCGACGAGGAAGGCGCTTCCGCCCGCTTTCTCGATCTGTTTCTTGAGCTTGTCGATGGCAGAAGCGTCGGAGCCCTCCGCGAACCGGATCGCCACCTTGCGCCCCCTGATGTCGGGGCGCGCGTCCTTCTGGATCGAGAGCGCGTCGGAAGGTGCCATGTCGATGGGCGTCTTTGCCGGCTTGATCCTGGCAGGCAGATCGATCGCGAGTCCGTTGGCGACACGCTTCGCAAGATCCTCGTCGATATTGCGGAGCTGACCGACGACGCGCGCGCGAACATGATCGAGCGTGACCTTCGAGAGTTCGAATACCAGCGCCGAGGCGATATGCGCCTGCTCATTCCCGGTCTGCGAGCGGTAGAAGAGCCGCGCCTGGCTGAAGTGATCGGCGAAAAGGGCTGCGCGGACGCGCAGCTTCTCGGTCGGGTCGTTGCGCTCGCCGTTGGCCGGGAAGGTAATGAAGCCCGTCTCCGGGCAAGCACGCGGCCCGGCATCCTCGCCGGCTTCGGCGAGGCTGTTCGGCTCGTAATTCGCGCGACCCTTCGGAACGAGCGTCTGCATCATCCCGTCGCGCTGGAAATTGTGGAACGGGCATTTCGGCGCGTTGATCGGGATCTGGTGGAAGTTGGTCGTACCGAGCCGCGACTTCTGGGTATCGAGATAGGAGAAGAGGCGGCCCTGCAGCAGCGGGTCGTTACTGAAATCGATGCCGGGGACGATGTTCGAGGGAAGATAGGCGACCTGCTCGGTTTCGGCGAAGAAATTGTCGGGATTGCGGTTGAGCGTCATCCGCCCGACGATTTCGACCGGGACATCTTCTTCGGGGATGAGCTTGGTCGCATCGAGCACATCATAAGGCTGCTTGGCGGAAAAAGCCTCGTCGAAGACCTGGATGCCAAGGTCCCATTGCGGGAAGTCGCCGGCATCGATGGCCTCATAAAGATCGCGGCGCAGATAGTCGGGATCGGCGCCTGCGATCTTGACCGCCTCGTCCCACGCCGTCGACTGCAACCCGAGCACCGGCTTCCAGTGGAACTTCACGAACTTTGATTGGCCCTTCGCATTGACGAAGCGGAAGGTGTGGACGCCGAAGCCCTCGATCGTGCGGAAGCTCCGCGGGATCGCTCGGTCTGACATCGCCCACATGATCATGTGGAAGCTCTCGGGCATCAGGGAGATGAAATCCCAGAAAGTGTCGTGGGCGCTCGCCGCTTGCGGATAACCCCGGTCGGCTTCCATCTTCACGCTATGGACGAGATCGGGGAATTTCATCGCATCCTGGATGAAGAAGACCGGGATATTATTGCCGACGAGGTCCCAGTTCCCCGCCTCGGTGTAGAGCTTCACTGCAAAGCCGCGCACATCGCGCGGCGTGTCGACCGAGCCGGCGCCGCCCGCCACGGTCGAGAAGCGCACGAAGACCGGGCAGGTCTTGCCGACCTCCTGAAAGATGTCGGCCTTGGTGAGCTCGGGGATTGCGTGCGTGCATTCAAAGACGCCGTGCGCGCCCGAGCCGCGCGCATGCACGATACGCTCGGGAATGCGCTCATGGTCGAAGTGGAAGATTTTCTCGCGGAGGACAAAATCCTCGAGCAAGGTCGGGCCGCGTTCGCCCGCCCTGAGGCTGTTCTGGTTGTCGGCAATGCGGTGACCGAAATTGTCCGTGAGGTGCGCGCGGCCATCGCGCTCGTCGTCGGCGGTGATATGCTGGTGAAGTTCACCCGCATTCCCCTTGTCGACCTTGAGCGTCATCTGGCCGCTTCCGGGCTGGTGCGCGGCAAGGCTATTGTCGGTTGCGGGCGAGGGGCGGGGCTTCTTCGGCATCGGGCAGGTCCTTGATGGTTTCTTTGCCAAGCCAACGCCTGTTTTCCGCGCTGGTTTCATCGCCGCGCGAATTGCGTGAGCGGCACATAACCTATGTTAAGGAGCTTGATGCCCTTGCTTGCGTAAAGGCGGATTTTAAGACATCGATCAGGCCGCAAAGGATCGGGCCGAGGGGCAGCCAGATGGAATCGGCCAGATTATCGGCGCTTGGGCGCGACACGCGCGCGAGCCGCCTCATCATCCTTCTCCTGTCGGTCGGCTTCGCGGCGTTGCTCGTCGCGGCTGCGACCGCCTTTTACGTCCAGCGCCAGAATGAAACCGACGCGCGGATGGTCGCACACACGCTGGCCGTCGAAGCCAGCCTCGGCGCCTTCGCTAGCGCCACCGAGCGAATGGAAACCGCGCGCCGCGGTCTCATCCTCACACAAAATGCCCAGTTCGCGACGATCATCGAGGAAGCGGAGGCTAATTCGCGGGCGCAACTGGCTACGCTTGAGAAACTGATCAGCGACAACCCCGAGCAGCAGATGCGCGTCCGGACGCTGCGCGGGCACCTTGATGCCTACGCCGAACATTATAGCAAGACGCTCGGACTGCGCGGTGCCGACCGGCAGTCGCTGATCGACAGCTTCTCGAACGACCGCGGGGTGCTCGCGGTGCGCGCCTCGCGCGCGGTTGTCGAATCGATGCTTGCCGACGAGTTTGCCCTGCTTCGCGAGCGGGAGGAGCGGCAGCACCGCACGCAGCGTCTTTTCACAACGACCCTGATCGCTACAGGCATCCTCCTGCTCGTGGTTGCGGCGGCGACCCTGCTTCTCGTCCGACGCAATCTGGTGGACCTGCGTAGCTCGCGCATGGAGCTTCGACGTCTCAACGAAGGGCTTGAGGAACTGGTCGATGCCCGCACCGGCGAGCTTCAGCGCGCCAATGCCGAAATCCAGCGCTTCGCCTATATCGTGTCGCATGACCTCAGGTCGCCGCTCGTCAACGTCATGGGCTTCACCGCCGAACTCGAGACCGCGCGCAAATCTATCGCGGGCTATCTCGAGAAGGGCGAGTCCGAAGGCTGGCAAGCGCCTGACGCCGCGACGCGTCTCGCGATCGAGGAGGATCTTCCGGAATCGATCGGGTTCATTCGCACCTCGACCCAGAAGATGGACCGGCTGATCAACGCGATCCTCAATCTCTCGCGCCAGGGGCGGCGCACGCTGGCTCCGGAAACGCTCGATCTTGGCGGCGTCGTGCGCGCGATCGTCGGGAGTTTGCAGCACCGGATCGACGAGACCGGCACTGTGGTCACGGTGGAGGAGCTTCCGGTAGTCGTGAACGACCGTGTCGCGGTCGAGCAGATCCTGTCGAACCTCGTCGAGAATGCGCTCAAATATCTTCAGCCGGGGCGCGCCGGGACCATAAGCGTGACGGGGGGCACCGACCTTGGGCGCGCCTGGGTATCGGTGACCGACAACGGTCGCGGCATCGAGCCGCGCGATCACGAGCGCGTGTTCGACCTCTTCCGCCGATCGGGCGTGCAGGATCAGCAGGGCGAGGGGATCGGCCTTGCGCACGCACGCGCGCTTGCCTATCGCCTCGGCGGAAATATCGAAATCCAGTCCGAATTGGGTGTGGGGTCCACCTTCCGGCTGATCCTGCCACTCGTGTGGCAAAGCGGAGAAGAGGATGACTGACCAGCAGCCCGTCAATATCGTGATGATCGAGGACGACGAGGGCCATGCGCGCCTCATCGAGAAGAATATCCGCCGTGCGGGCATCTCGAACACGATCCACCATTTCCTCGACGGTACATCGGCGCTCGAGTTTCTGTACGACGCGGCCGAGGGCCCCGTTCGCAACGGGCCGGCGCTCGTGCTGCTTGACCTCAATCTGCCCGATATGAGCGGAACCGATATTCTTGCGAAGCTCAAGGCAGACGGAAGTCCGCTACGGCGCACACCGGTCGTCGTGCTCACGACGACCGACGACAAGGTCGAGATCCAGCGCTGCTACGACCTCGGTTGCAACGTCTATATCACCAAGCCGGTGAACTACGAGAATTTCGCCGACGCCATCCGCCAGCTCGGCCTTTTCCTGTCGGTGATCCAAGTCCCCGATCCCGATCCGGCCTGAGAATTTTTCTGTCCCACATTCTGTACATCGACGACGACGATGGCATGCGCCGGCTCGCATCTCGCGCGCTCGGCCGCAAGGGCTATGACGTCAGTCTCGCGGCGAACGGCGCCGAGGGCGTCGATATGGCAAAGGCGACGGCCTTCGATCTGATTGCCGTCGATCATTATATGCCCGGACAGGACGGCCTTGCTACGCTCGAAGCGCTTCGTTCGCTCCCGGCTTGTCCGCCGGTCGTCTATGTCACCGGCTCCGAGGAGAGCCGGATCGCGGTCGCGGCGTTGAAATCGGGAGCCGATGATTATGTCGTAAAGTCGGTCGGCGAGGATTTTTTTGACCTGCTCGCGTCAAGTTTCGGACAGGTTCTCGAGCGTGCCCAGCTCCGCCGCGCGCGCGAGGAAGCCGAGGCGGAACTTCGCGCAAGCAACGCGCGGCTCGAAGCACTTCTCAAGGAAGTGAATCACCGCGTCGCGAACAACCTCCAGATGGTCATGTCGTTCGTTGCGCTCCAATCGAAGAATTTGTCCGATCCCGGTGCTCGGGAGGCGCTCCAGAAGACCCAGCAGCGGATCGCTACCGTCGCGCAGGTCAATCGGCGTCTCTACACGACCAACGATGTCGAATTCGTCGCGATGGACGACTATCTGTCGGGCCTCGCCACCGATCTTTCCGATACTTGGTCGAATGGAACGGGCGAACGACGGGTGTCTACATCGGCCGAGGCTCTGAAGGTCGCGACCGACAAGGCGGTAGCGCTTGGTATGATCGCCAATGAATGGGTCAGCAACGCGTGCAAATACGCCTATCCGGCGGGTGAAGCCGGGGAGGTCCGGATTATGCTCAACAGATTGGGGGCGTCGACCGTCGAGCTGGCGGTGGAAGATGACGGCGCCGGGATGCCGTCTGACGGCATTGCCCGGGGCACCGGGCTTGGAACTCGCCTCATCGAAGCGCTCGCACGAACGCACAAGGCGACCGTGCGATACGCGCCCGTGCATACCGCGCGGGACAATCCTGGGACACGCGCGTCAATCTCGATCGAACTCCGATCCCACGAGCTTAAGGCGCCTGGTTGAAGCCGGAAGGCAATTTACGCTCAGTGCCTGGATACGGAAAGCCGACGTAATTGCCGTTCATGGGCGACTTCTGGTTCAAGCTGATGCGAGCAATTGCGGCTCAGCAGTTTCCTTTAACGCCATCAGCGCAATCTCCAGCGGATTCAATATCTTTGCCTGCACCTTCGATCGTGTTGCAGGCAGACAGGATCAGGATTGAGCCGCTAAGGGCGAAAATAGTCAGAAACCTTCTCATTTTCTCTCTCCGGGGTGCGGGCAAACGACCTTTCATTTGCGTTCCCATATTGCGACAACCGCCGTCCGCAATCATTGTTCCCGTGCACGGCGTCACACTAGCCGAAGCGTTCAAAATGATCGCTAGGCTGGAAAAATAACTGGGCGCTGCTTGCAAAGCGATCCGCCGGAGATTGTATCCAAGCCATCGATTCCGAATGCGGCGTCATGTCCGCTTCATTGCGTCGATCCCCCAAAAGCGGCCTGACCGCTAAGGCTAAGCTCGGCGTTAGCGAGCCTCGGCAATAGAATGCCGAAATGGAGTGTCTGCCGCCGGTAAATTGCAGCAAATTCTCAACCCGACTGTCGTTGGCTCGATCGACGCTGTTCCGCCGTGGGCGCGCATGATTGCGTCGACGAGGCTCAGGCCAAGGCCGTGCCCCGGCTTCGAGCGGCTGGCGTCGAGGCGGGTGAGGCGGCGGAAGATATGTTGATGCTCGGACGGCGGAATCCCCGGACCGTCGTCGCTCACCAGCAGGATTGCATCGCGGCCCGCCCGTTCGACATGCTCCCCGCCGTCGTTACCGCAACCGGCGGCACGCTGCCGATCCTGATGGACGGCGGCGTGCGTCAGGGAAGCGATATCGTCAAGGCACTGGCGCTCGGAGCGAAAGCGGTTCTTGTCGGCCGACCCCAATTCCACGCCCTCGCCGCCGCAGGAATAGCCGGCGCCGCCCATATGCTGCACCTGCTGAGAACCGAGCTCGAACTGGCGATGATCCAGACCGGGGTCCAGAACGTCAGATTCTTATGTAACGATCATGTCGGTCGGCGGCTCACGCGAGACATTGTCAACTTTTAGGAGGGTGATGCGAGCCCGAAAGCAGAGTGGGTTGCCGAATTTGGACTTGGCCCCGGACCGTCAATCGCGGTACCGCTGATGACAGGCAATGGAGAAAGGGGTCCGGTGCGGCTATCACGACGGGAATTCTCATGGGCGCTGGCGGCCGGTCTGGTCGCGGCACCGGCGGCGCGGGCGGCGGGCAAGGCCGGGGAGAGCGACGCGGCGCTTACGGCCTTTCTCGATGCGGCCTTCGAGGCCGAGATCGCACTCGACCCCGAACAGCTCACCCAGCTCGGCCGCAAGGAGCAGCAGGACCGGTTCACCGATCCCAGCGATGCGGCGGCGGCGGCGCGGCTCGCGTGGCGGCGAGGCAATGTCGCCGCGATGAAGACGCAGTTCGATCGCTCGGCGCTCGGCGAAGACGCGCGGGTGTCCTACGACATGTGGGTGCTCGAACTGGAGCGCGCCGAGGCTTCGACGAAGTGGCGCGGACATAATTATATCTTCGATCGCAACGGGCCGCACACCGGGCTGCCGAACTTCATGATCAACCAGCATCGCGTCGATACGCCGGCGGACATGGAAGCCTATGTGGCGCGTGTCACGGCGCTTGGTCCGACGCTCGACGCCTATCTGGAGCGGGCCACGGCGGCGGCGGCGAAGGGCGTTCGCATGCCCGGATTCGCCTATGACCAGTCGATCGAACTCGTGGGGCGCGTCATCACCGGGGCGCCGTTCGGCGATGGTCCCGATACGGCGCTGTTCGCCGACGCGAAGGCGAAGGCGGCGGGCCTGGTCGCGTCGGGGCAGATCGATGCCGCCGCGGCCGACCGCTATGTCGCGCAGGTCGCCGCGGCGATGACCGGGTCGATGCAGCCTGCTTACGAGCGGCTGCGCGCCTGGCTCGCCGCCGACCGTGCCAAGGCCGCGGCCGAACCGCTCGGCGCGGGCGCGCTGCCCGATGGCGCCGCCTATTATGATGCGATGCTGCGGCTGCAGACGACGACCGGCATGACCGCCGACGAAATTCACGCGCTCGGCCTGTCCGAGGTCGCGCGCATCCGGGCCGAGATGGAGACGCTGAAGGATCGGATCGGTTTCGCGGGGAAGCTGGAGGATTTCTTCGTCTTCCTGCGCAGCGACGATCGATTCTATGTCGCCAACGACGATGCCGGCCGCGCCGCTTATCTCAAGATGGCGGAAGCCTATCTCGACGGCATGCGCGTGCGGCTTCCCGAACAGTTCGGGCGGCTGCCCAAGGCCGATCTGATCGTCAAGCGCGTCGAGGCGTTTCGCGAGGAACCGGGCGGCGCGGCGCATTATTCGCCGGCGGCGCTCGACGGGTCGCGGCCCGGCATCTTCTATGTCCACCTCGCCGACACGCGCGCGACGCCGATCTATGAAATCGAAGGCACCGTCTATCACGAAGGCCTGCCCGGCCATCACATGCAGATCGCGCTCGCGCAGGAGATGACCGGCACCCCCGAATTCCGGAAGAATTATTTCTATGGCGCCTATGGCGAGGGCTGGGCGCTCTATGTCGAGCGGCTGGCCAAGGAGATGGGATTCTATACCGATCCCTACAGCGATTTCGGTCGGCTGGGCCGCGAGATATGGCGCGCGATCCGGCTGGTGGTCGATACCGGCATCCACGCCAAGGGGTGGAGCGAGGCGCAGGCGCTGGCCTATTACACCGCCAATTCGCCGCAGCCCGCGGCCAAGATCCGTTCCGAAATCCGCCGCTATTTCGTGAGCCCGGGGCAGGCGACCTCGTACAAGGTCGGCATGCAGCGCATCCTGGCCCTTCGCGATCGGGCACGGACGGAACTGGGCGCGCGATACGACCAGCGCATGTTCCACGAAATCGTGCTCGGCCGGGGCTCTGTGCCGCTGCCTGTGCTCGAAGCGCAGGTCGACCGCTGGATCGCCGCACCCGCCTGATCGCATGGACCTCTAGCGGGGCGGCAGCGGCTGGAGATGCGCGGATTCGATATGCCAGCGAAGCTGGTCGGCGGTTGCCCCGTCCACGTTGTTGACGCGGCGCACGATATAGTGTCCGCGAAACCGCTGTAGTTCACCGGAATCGAGCGTGGCCTCGACCGTGACGGGGACGGTCAGATAAAGCGACCCGGCGGCGCCTTCGGCCTCACCCGCCGAACCGATCGTGACGTGCGTCGACCGGGTATGGGCGAAACCCTGCCTGAATTTTTCGAGGGGCTGGTTCGGCGGCCCGTCCTGACCCCATTGCAGCCAGGCGGTGGCATAGTCCCGGGCGTCGAGGGCCGCATAATAGCGCTTGACGACATCGGCGGCGGCCTCGTTGCTTCGGGGGTCGGGCCGGCAATCGGCGGGCGGCGATCCTGCCTGGCTCAGCAGTGCGCAGCTTCGGGCGATCTCGTCGTCGATCATCGCGCAGCTGTTGGCGACGTTGCAGGGCGGATGGGTCGCCGGCGACAGGGTGCGGCAGAGCTGGGCGCGGCGATCGGCCGCCTGCCCGCCGATCTCCGCGGCGCAGGACCGCGGCTCGCCGGTCGCGGCAGGCGTCGAAGGCAAAGGCGCGGCGCGCGCGACAGTATCGGTTGCGGGGCGCGGCGTTTCGGCCGGCTCGGGGGCGCCTGCTTGTCGATCGGCCGGTCCGCCGCACGCCGCGAGCGCCAGCGTCAGCGAAGCGAGCGGGCCCGCACATATCCGATATCGTCCGGTCATGGCGTTCGAACGCGCCGCGGATTTCAACGGTTCCTCATGGAACCACCGATGCGCGCGACGGCCCCGGTTGCGCGCCGAAACGCCGCCTTTGTACGACCGGAAGAGCGGGCCCGTCCTCCGCGGGTCGCGACCGAAGCTTCAAAAACCGCTCCTCGTGCCTACATTATGCGCATGACCGATCGTTCCTTTCCGATCGACAGACGCGCGCTCATGCTGTCGGGAACGGCGACGGCCACTGCCGCCTTGCTCGGCCGGTCCTCGGCCGTCACCGCGCCGCTTGCTCCCCATGCCCGGAGCGTCGGGACGGTGCCGGCGCCGGCATCCGCATCCGTGGCCCCCGCGTCGTTCGATCCGACCCTGCTGCGCAAAGCCCTTGCCGCGCTGGATCGTCACGCCGGGGCGATCGCCCATCGCGACCGCATCGCGATCGTCGACTTCTCCGCGCCGTCATCGGAAGCGCGTCTGCATTTTCTCGACGTCATCAAGGGAGAGCGGTCGAGCCTGCTCGTCGCCCACGGCGCGGGTTCGGATCCCGGGCATACGGGTTTCCTGCAGCGCTTCTCGAATGATTTCGGTTCCAACGCGTCGAGCGAAGGGGCCTTTCTGACCGGCGATTATTATGTCGGAAAGCATGGGCGGTCGCAGCGGCTTGCCGGACTCGACCCGACGAACGACAATGCCCAGGGGCGTGCGATCGTGATCCATTCGGCATGGTATGCGAACGCCGACATCCTTGCCGCGCATGGGAAACTGGGGCGCAGCCAGGGCTGTTTCGCGGTCGGCGAACATGAACTGGATCGCGTCTTCGGCTTCCTGGGCGAAGGGCGGCTTCTTTACGCAGCAAAGGCCTGAAACGACCACCGCTTTTGCATCTCGCGGGAACGCTGCCTAAGCGCCTCGCGTTATCTCCTTCCATTGCAAGGAGATATTCGTGCGGAAATTGATGTTGGCCGGCTCGCTGCTGGCGCTGGCGCTGACCGGATGCGGCAATCCTTCGGCGAACGGCGATGCGCAATCGGGTGCGGCGGCGGCCACCATCCGCTGGAACGAGGCGGCGGTTGGGCAGTTGCGCAAAGCCATCGAACGGCGCGCGGCGCACGGTCTCGACCATATGCGCTTCGCGGTCGAGGGGCAGGTGGGAAGCGCCGAGGGTGAAAAGGCGCTGACCCAAAGCGCGCTCCGCTACGCCGCGGCGGTCGCGCGCGGCGCGACCGATCCCGCCAAATTGCAGGATATCTATACGATCTCCCGTCCCGAAGCCGATCTGCGTCCCGGTCTGGCCGGGGCGCTGTCCGATGGGAAGCTGGACGATTGGATCGACAGTCTTGCTCCCCAAAACGACCAGTATCGCCAGCTTTCGAAAGCCTATCTCGCGCTGCGCGGGTCGGGAGACACGGCGGCGGCCATCCCCGATACCAAGCCGCTGAAACCCGGCGCGACCGATCCCCGCGTCCCGGCCATAGCGGCGCAGCTCGTCGCGTCCGACTATCTCGACCGCGCAGAGGGGCAGGGAACCCGCTACACGCCGGCGATGGTCCGTGCCGTGCAGCATATGCAGATCGATTACGGCATCGAGCTCGACGGGGTGATCGGCGGCGAGGCGCTCGAAATCCTCAACCTGTCCGATGCCGACCGGGCCCGCGCGCTCGCGGTCGCGATGGAACGGATGCGCTGGCTCGAACGGACGCCGCCCGCGACGCGCATCGACGTCAATATCGCCGCGGGGCGGCTGGCCTATTGGCGCGATGGAAAGCTGGCCGATACGCGCAAGGTGGTCGTGGGAAAACCGGGGAAGGAAACGCCCCAGCTCGGATCGCCGATCTACCGGCTCGTCGCCAATCCGACCTGGACGGTGCCGCGCTCGATCCAGAACGGGGAGATCGCGAAGAAGGGATCGGCCTATCTTCGCCGCAACGACATGGCGTGGAAGGACGGCTGGATCGTGCAGCAGCCGGGGCCCCAGAATGCGCTGGGGCTGGTCAAGTTCGACATGAAGAACGAGCATTCGATCTATCTGCACGACACCCCCGCCAAATCGCTGTTCGACGAGGTGCAGCGGCAGCGCAGCCACGGCTGCGTCCGGGTCGAGGACGCGCTCGGCTTCGCGCAGATGCTGGCGCGCGACGAGGGTATCCTCGACGAATGGCAGAAGGCGCGCGCGACGGGGAAGGAGAGTTTCGTCGACCTGCCCCGCGCGATACCGGTGCGGCTCTATTACCAGACCGTGCTGTTCGACGATGCGGGCGAGCCGGTCGTCCGCGCCGATCCCTATGGCTGGAACGGCGCCGTCGCCGCGGCGCTCGGCTTTCCCGAAAGGCAGGGCTACAGATTGCGCGCCTCCGGCAACGATATCGGGCCGTAAAATCGACGGTCCGACGCATCTTCCATCATGTCGGCCACCTGTCCGCTCTGCCGGATTTCGGCAACGGGAGCAGGGTGGGCCCTGCTCCCGGCACGATGGCGACGTGTGTCAGGCCGCCTTCTTCCAGTTCGGTTCGAGCGTCACGTGCGGTGGGCATTCGGCGATCCGGCCGACGGGGAGGCCCGCAAGCTCGCTGGCGAAGCCGTGGTTCACGTCGCGGTGGTGGGCTTCGTCGGCGCGCACGACCAGCACCACGTCGCGAAGCGTCGCGTCGTCGGGCAGGCCCCAATATTGCCTGGCGATCGCGGGCGCCGGGACGTTGGGACTGCGCCCCTCGTCGATCTCGGCCAGGTAGTGCGTATAGCTGATCACCGCCTCTTCCTCGAAATAGCCGACCACGCGATGCGCCGTCTTCGAACTGACGAGATAGAGCGCGAAGAAGCAGAGGTAGAACACCCACTGGACACCGATGATCACCGCCCGCTCGAACAGCGTCGGCTTGGAGATTTCGATGAACGTCATCAGGTGCATGCGTTCATTCTCGGCCTCGTCCATCAGCGTCTTGATCCAGCCCTTGTCGTCGCACATGCGGCGGAGGCAAGCGAGGTGGTTGATCGTCGCGCCGACCATGCCGGGCACCGCGGCGACCGTTTCGAGCACGACCGCGCGGTGGCCGTAGCGCTCGGCGAAGAAGGTGTCGGCGCACCAGCGGAGCGCCTTGGTGAAGCCATAGGCGATCCGGTCAGAGAAGCCCTGCGGCTTGTGATGAACGCCAAGATCGATGAAAGGTACGGACATTGGAATATCTCCACGGGACGGCGCGGGGGTTGCGATGCCGTCGATGGAGGCCGATTTAGGGACTGTGTCGGATCGCGAACATTCGGATGATGCCCCTAGCGTGCATCCCCTAGGGGATTTCCCGGAGGCGCAGCGGGCGCGCTTCACGAGCCGTTTCCTTCCGCGCCTGTCGGCGGCGGCGGGATTCGCGGTCGCGCTGTTCTTCCTCGCCGGCGGCGTCGGGGTGCGCCTGATGTTCGCCGATGTGCTGGGGCCGCGCGCGACCTTCATCTTCTTCGTTCCCGGCGTCGTCGTCGCGGGCGCGCTGTCGGGGCTTCGCGCCGGCGCTCTCGCCGCGCTCGCGGGGGCGGCGGCGGGGCTGTGGTGCGATGCGCAGGCGGGGCCGGTCGAAGGCGGCAGCCTGATCGCGGCGGGCGCCTTCGTCGCGATCTCGCTCGCGATCGCGACCGGCGGCGAATGGTTCCAGCGCGCGCGGATCGAAACCGAGGCCGCGGCGGCGGGGCTCGCCAACCGCGAGGCGCATCTGCGGTCGGTCCTCGAAACGGTTCCCGACGCCATCGTCGTGATCGACGAGGCGGGCCAGATCCGCGATTTCAGTCCGGCGGCCGAGCGGATGTTCGGCTGGCCGGCCGGCGAGGCGATCGGGCGCAACGTCCGCATGCTGATGCCCGAACCCTATCGCAGCGCGCACGACGGCTATCTGGAGCGCTATTACCGGACGGGCGAGAAACGCATCATCGGCAAGGGCCGGGTCGTCGTCGGCCAGCGGCGCGACGGCGCGACCTTTCCGATCGAGCTGTCGGTCGGCGAAATCGGGGCGGCCGGCGAGCGGCATTTCACCGGCTTCATCCGCGACCTGACCGAGCGCCAGAAGGCCGAGGCGCGGCTGCAGGAGCTTCAGGGCGAACTCGTCCACGTCTCGCGGCTCACCAGCCTCGGCGAGATGGCGTCGGCGATCGCGCACGAGATCAACCAGCCGCTTTCGGCGATCGCGAACTACCTCAAGGGCAGCCGCATGCTGCTCGGGCGCGAGGAGGTGCCGCGCGAGCGGGTGGCCGAAGCGGTCGAGCGTGCGGCGACCGAAGCGTTACGCGCCGGCGACATCATCCGGCGCCTGCGCGAATTCGTGGCGCGCGGCGAGACCGAGCGGACCGTCGAAAGCCTGCCCAAGCTGGTCGAGGAAGCGAGCGCGCTCGCGCTGGTGGGCGCACGCGAACATGATATTCGCGTCCGCTTCGTCTTCGATCCCGAAGTCGAACTCGTGCTCGCCGACAAGGTGCAGATCCAGCAGGTGGTGCTCAACCTGGTGCGCAATGCCGTCGACGCGCTCGCGGAATCGGGGCGGGCACCGCGCGAGCTGGAGGTGCGGATCGACCGCGAGGGCGACATGGCGCGCGTCGGCGTGACCGACAATGGGCCGGGTATCGCCCCCGACATCGCGGCGCGGCTGTTCCAGCCCTTCATCACCAGCAAGCGCACCGGGATGGGGGTGGGCCTCTCCATTTCGCGCACGATCGTCGAGGCGCATGGCGGCAAGATCTGGGCCGAGGAAGCCTCCGGCGGCGGCGCGCGTTTCAGCTTCACGTTGCAGATGGTGGACAGGAAGGAACTGGAAGATGGCGAGTGAACCGATCGTCTATGTGATCGACGATGACGACGGCGTTCGCGGCTCGCTCGAATTCCTGCTCGATTGCGCGGGCCTGCGCGTTCGCGGCTTCGCATCGGCCGATGCCTTCCTGAAGGCGTCGCCGCCGCTCGACGGTGCGTGCGTGGTCACCGACGTCCGCATGCCCGGAACCACCGGCATCGAATTGCTGGAGGCGCTGCACGCGCGCGGCGGCGCCCCCGCCGTGATCGTGGTCACCGGCCATGCCGATGTTCCGCTGGCGATCCAGGCGATGAAGGCGGGAGCAGTCGATTTCATCGAAAAGCCGTTCGACGACGAGGTCATCCTGTCGGCGATCCGCCGGGCGATCAGCGACCGGGCGGCCGACGCCGACGCGCGGGCCGAGCGGAATGCGATCGCCGGCCGGATCGCGACGCTGTCGACGCGCGAGCGCCAGATCATGGATCGCCTTGTCGAGGGACAGGCGAACAAGGCCATCGCCTTCGATCTGGGAATCAGCGCGCGGACGGTCGAGGTCTATCGGGCGAATGCGATGATGAAGATGCAGGCGAAGACCCTGTCCGACCTCGTCCGCATGGCGACGATCGCGCGCGTTGGCGGGGTCTAAGAAAGCTCGCTGAAGCGACGTGCGTAGAGTACCGTGCCTTGTGAACCGTTTGCCCTGAGCTTGTCGAAGCCTGTCCTGAGCGCCTGCAAGGCAGTCGAAGAGGGCGGTCCTTTCTGCTAGCGTCCGCGGTCGTGGTGTAATTTCCGGTGTAGGAACTGGTGCATTTTGGGGTGGGGCATGCCCCACCCCAAAATGCAGCGGCTCTGGTGGCCAC